>JBIJBR010000093.1:0-6200 GCA_044345135.1 Vampirovibrionales bacterium | reverse complement strand
TTCAAGTCAGGTGTTTGCAGCTCAATGACTTTGTCCACCACGAATTTTTCTTGAAAAATTCCAATTTCACCCGTCTTTTCAATCAGGCGACATAAAAAGCCTTCGGTGTTGGGCAATTTGGCATAACGACGATACGCGGCCAACATGGCTTCACGTAACGAATCAATAATAAAACTTTTAGGAATACCCCGTTCACGTTCTAGTTGTTCAGCATATTCAATCAAGGCGGATCCGACTTTTATCATGTTTTAAGAACTCCTCGTTAGTCGAGTATTTAATTGTACATATGGCATCCTACACGACGCCTATTACTATGTTAAACAAAGCATAAGAAATTGCAAGGGTGCATCTCATACGCACCCACTGTGCATGACGAAACACTAGGCCTCGTCTTCCTCAGGTAAATCAGGCGCTTCCTCATCATTCGGCCACTGAATCGCAGGGGCCAAGCACAGGCCTTGTCCTGTAGCAATAGACGATAAAAGTAAGGTTTCCACCTCCCCAGATGCAGTTTTAAGCGTAATACTTAAATCTTCCGCAACAGGCGTCACGCCTTGTAATTGGTATTTAGGGAAAAGTCCCGAGGTGGCTTTCGATTCAGGCACGTCTAAGGGTTTTAGCGTCACGGTTTTCCCCACATAAAATTCAAATTCCTGTAGCGTTTGCAAGTGCCGAAACAAACCAGGAGAACTCACTTCTAAGACATAAGAATGCGCTTGTAATTCAGCCAGTTCCGCCACGGGGGCTTCCAGCAATAAAGACACTTCGGCACAGTCGTCTACTGTCACACGGGTGTCTCGTTTTTCAATAAAAATCTGAAGCGTCAAACGTCCCATGGCATCATCCACCTCAACCGCCAACGGGAGATAAGACGTTGAAGCCAAAACGTCATTGGCCACTTCTCGCAAAGTACGGCAGAGGCGCTTGCCTTGGGTTTCCGTTAAAGTTGATTTCATAGAGGCGTCCTTTCTCAGGGGCTTGATAATAAGGAATGGCTGAATAGGGGATTACGGTTGAGTCGTCGGTAAAAGGAGTCGCTTTTGCTTTTCTCGCTCTAGAATTTGCAGCTCTTCTTCTTCAACCTCCCGATAAAGCTTGAGTTTTTGAATATCTTTATCGGTTGATTTAATCACCGTGGCCTGAGCCAATTCGGGTGAATAATGCTGATCTAAACGAAACATCAGTTCCGCCAAATGCCCTTGCCAACTAATATGAGTCGCGCTCCACTGGCAGAGGCTACTGTTGTCTTGAAAAGGAAGATTCACAGGAAAATCAGGCGTAACGCCTTTTAATAAAAGACCTGGAAGCGGCGCCTTGGCCCCACGAGCCACTTGATTACAAGGATGTTCTTGAAAGGGTAAATCCGCCAAAGCAGGATTACCACTCATCATAATGACGTCCCATTGATTAAAGCCCATCAGGTAATTAAAGACATCTAAAGCGGCGTTTAAATAACGGTCGTCCTTCGTGCGGTCATACGCATCCATCCAAAATAAGGCATGACGCACCCAGCCGTCGTTAGAAGCAGGCAAGGCGGGAAATTCTTTAAATTCAAAGGGAGACACCAAAGGCGTTTCCAAAGCACGGCTCCACGTACGAGAAATATCGGCATTTTTAAGCCAATGGGCTTGAATGCCTTCAGGGACGTCGTCTTTTAAAACAGGGTGCGTCCACAAGCGCCACAACGGCGAATACCAAGACAAATCATCCACGGCGACGTGTTCCCATTGCGTCGCGGCAAAGGCTAAGAGTTTTTCATTATGAGTACTATGGCCCAATTCTAAGGCCGCCCATAAGAAATAAGGCTGTACAGAAGGCAAGGCTTGCGACCAAAAGGATTCTCTATAAGTGGAAGAGGCCCCCACCGCTTGCGTCGGCCACGGTAAGGTCACATGAGACGGCAGCATCCGCTTACTCATCAGTGATTTCCAACCCGCTTGAGCCGCCATCAAAGCCTCTAGCGACAAATCAGGATCCACCGTTTGATAAACCCGCGCGGCCTGAGCCAAAGTCGCCACTGCCGCAGCCGTACTCAATTGACTCGGGGCCAGTAACTGTCGCTTGTCTTTGTCTTGTTCAGGCTTTAAGCGTTTTCCGTCAAAAGGACTAGGCGCACCAATACCTGTATAAAACGCTTTGGTAGCAGGGTCCTGCATGGCCAAAATCCAACGTAAACCGTGTCGCGCTTCATGCAAAATTTCAGGAACCCCTGCGGAAAGATCTTCCGATTTAGGATAGGCCAGTCGTCCTCGTTTCTGGCTCCAGATAGGGTTACGTTCATACATGGTCATCAGGGAAGTGGTCACCATCACATGGCTTAAAAGGTGACGGTCATAGGTCGCCCCCTCATACCAGCCCCCCACAGGCAAGCCTTTCTCTAAATGCCCCGCTTCCTGAAAAAGTCCAATCGACCCGTCCAATAAAATTTGGCCAGACCGTTGACTATACAAGGCACGCGTCGCGGCTTGACCCACCCACTGAAAGACATTGGGCGACACCGTCAGTCGGGTCGAATCACTCAAGTTTTGTGCTTGAATCCATTGTCCAAAGGGGTAAAGCCTAAAGGTCCCTACCTTATTGAAACGAGACAAATCCAAAAGGCTTAAATCCGTGCTAATGGGGTCCACAAAAGGGTGAGACACCACTCTACCGAGCTTAATGAGATCAAAAAACGTTTGTTCTGGATTGCGTATCACGGGGTGAAGATGAGGCACCACGGGATTGTCAGAGTCTGAATCCATAAAAGAGTCAGATTTAAGCTTGACCCACAATACCTTAGGCGCCTTGGGGTGATACCCGATTTCATTTTGTTTGATTGTACTAAAGTTTAAAGCTTCACGAGGGACCTGCGTCACGGGGGCCTCTTCCGCGAAGACAGACAAGCATAAGGGAACCCAGAGCCCACAAAGCAAAACCATTAATCCTGTGAAGTTCATCCCTAAATAACGCATGTTCTCAATCCTAACGCGACAAAACAAAGCACAGGGTTTATCTTATCACAAGTGCTTTCACAAGTGCTCTTTTAATCCCAATTAAAAGCCACCGCCTAATTCACGTGCCACATGGTTCCACGCCAAAAGCGCATCTCTTCGAGCGGTGAGTTCTTGCTCGGCCAATTGCAAAACGGCGTCTTGTTCTTCTAAAGTATGCACATAAGACTCGATGCCCGCTTGATAGCGCCCCATACTCAGCTGATACTTCACGCGTTCATGTGCCAGCTGATTCTGGACAAATCCTTGCGTATCTAGGTTTTTTTTCAAATCAACCAAGGCATTTTCAGTATCTCGCCCTGCCAAAAGCAACTGATTCTGATACAAATGCCCAAAGGATTCATAACGCGCTTTTTGCTCTTTTAAATTGGCTCGAATAGACCCGCCCGCAAAGAGCTGCTGCGCCATAGACGCCCCCACGGACGTTAAAATACTATTCCAGTCAAACCAATTATTCAACGTGGTAGACGCCAGCCCCAGCTGTGCGGTGAGGGTAAACGTGGGTAAAAACATGCGCCGCGCCACTTGAACATCCATCCCCGCGGCTTGAAGCTGAAGTTCACGCACCGCCACATCAGGACGATGCGTCAATAGCGTTGAATTAATCCGTGTCCACTCATAAAAGGGACTCAAGGGAAGAGCAGGGAAAAAAGCACTAGGGTCTTGATTCATTTTTCGCCAAGTGGCGCTTCCAATGGCTTGCCCGCTTAAATACGCAATTTCATGTTCAAGACTTTGCCCGTCTTTTTTCAGTTGAGCCAGCACCGCTTTAAGACGGTCCACCGCCTCTTCACTACTGAGGGAGTCATCCTGCGCGGTGAGTCCCGATTCAAAGCGAACCCGCTGTAAATGCTGAATTTCTTCTAAGGTCACCAAACGCTTGGTGGTCAAATATTGCAAGGTATCATTAGCCAAGGCATTTAACACGGTGGCCGTGGTATGTTCCGCCAAGGCGAGTTCTAAATCCCTTAATTGACAAAGTTCGGCTTGATAACGCAAAGTCACGGCCTTGGTCATTAAACGATGTTTTTGAAAAAGGTCTAGCTCATAATTGAAAGACAAGGGCAAATTATAAATATTAAAGGTGGATCCAGGAGAAAAAACCTGCGCCCCCCCTGAACGAAATTGAGACGCATTAGGCGACAACAAGGTAGCTGAATTCTTTTGCCGTAAAAAGCTCGTCCCCAAGCTAACGGTAGGCAATTCCAAGGCGAATTGCTTTTTAATCTGGTGTTTCATGGCCAAGACTTCAGATTCCCGACTCCGCAATTCTAAATTGTTTAGTAAAGCAGAAATCACCACGGTATTGAGATCATCGTGATGAAGTCGTTCCCACCAAGTACGAGAAATAGGTGCTTCCATTTCAGACGTCAAATCAGGCTTAAGTTCAATGGGTTGAGGCGCCTTCTCCCCCTGAACCACGGGAGAGTCCAGTTCAGGCTGAGCCTGCGACAGCAAGCCAAGCGACGGGAACAACAGGAGCATCAAACAGATGCCACCAAAAAAGGATTGAAGAAAACGGTGTGGTCTCATTCGGCGGACTCCTCAGGAACGGAAGGGCTTGAAGAGCTCAGCTCACGTGGCGCTTGAGAGGCATCCAAGTAAACATCCACCTGTTGACCGGGGTACACACTAAAACCCGAAGGAGGGGTAAAGCGGTAAATCAGTTGTAAGACACGCACATCATTACGTTCTGCGGTGCCCCCCGTTAAGGAGACCTTGGGAATCATAAACGGTTCAATCCGTTCAAAGGCCAAGGGAAAACGTAACTTGCTATTGCCCTTAATAAAGGCTTGAGCATGCATCCCTGCGCGTACTTGGGGCGCGAGCACTTCGTCAATATCCACCCGCACTTGTAAGGCGTTGGTATTGCCCATTAAAATCGCAGGGTCACTCGATTTGCCACTCATCTGAACCAACTGAAGCGTTTCCCCCACTTTAAGATTCACCTGTAAAATGGTTCCCGCCTTAGGGGCTTTCACCACGGCTTGCCCTAACTGCACGGTAATTTCCTTGCATTGCGCGTCTAAACTCGCTTTTAAAGCCTGCTGTTCAGCGATATTCGCGCGCGCCTCTTCTAATTCAGGTTGCCAAGCACCCGCTTGAATTTGTGCCAAGGTGGCTTGAGCTTCTTGCAAGCGTGCGCGCGCTTCCTCAACGGCCAAACGTTGTTGCGCGACTTCCTGCTGGCTCACCGCACGCGTGTCTGCAATACTATTAAAGCGATTAAGCTTGTCTTCTTCACGCTTAAGACTGGCTTGCGCATTGGCCACTTTCGCCTTTAAAGGCGGCACGGTGACGTCTCTCGGTTCCTGACTCAATCGACGCAAACGGGCTTTAGACGCCTCTAATCGAGCTTGAGTGGCTTGGGCTTCTGCCCTTAAACGACGTTCCTGCGCTTCTAAAATGGCCGTATCCAACTTAAATAAGACTTGCCCTTTTTTAACCACTTGCCCTTCTTTTACATAAACGGCCAAGACTTTTCCGCTAAAATAGGGCGCCACTTTGACGGATTCATCCACGGGTTCAATAATGCCCGCCCCTGTCACCGCCTCTTCATAAGGAGAAGACGCAGGCGCGCGAACGGGGTCTCGTTCAGGTTCACCAATGACTTGATGATTCACAAAATAGAACATCAGCAAAACACCCACCACCGCAAGGGGAATGGTTTTTGAAAAGGGAAGGAGCTTCCACTGGGTTTTATTGAACATCTTAAACGTCCTTATCTTATAAATCGTTAATCAGTTTAAATCGTCGTCTGTCGTTTACGGCGTCAAGCACTAGACACCGTTGAAGTGGCGCGCGTCACCCACCCGGCCACATCCTCATGAGCCCCTAAAATACGCCCGTCTTCCATTTCAACCAAGTAGTCGGCGTACTTGTAAATACGGTTGTCATGCGTGACAATAATTACGGCGCGTCCCGCTTGAGTCGCCACCGCTTTTAATAAGTCCATAATCACTTGCCCCGTCTTGCCGTCCAAGGCAGATGTCGGCTCGTCACAAATAATCAGTTTAGGGTCGTTCACCAAAGCGCGAGCAATGGCGACGCGTTGTTGTTGCCCCCCTGAAAAATCTTTAGGTGTGGCGTAGGGACGGTCCCCTAAGCCGACTTTTTCTAACCATAGCAGCGCGGTGGCCATGGCGTCTTCATGAGAAATCCCCTTAATTAACAAAGGGATTGCCACATTTTCAGCAATACTAATGGTGT
>JBIJBR010000131.1:0-5179 GCA_044345135.1 Vampirovibrionales bacterium | reverse complement strand
AATCATTGGGCGTGTAGAAGACTTTACAGGAGAACGAGAATTCATTGTTTTTGGGAAGGCTGTTGAAACGTTAAAGCCTATTTTACAAGAAGCCAGTCGACTTATTTTAAAGGCCAAGCTTTCTTTTCGAGGGGACGACAATGAACAATTTAGTCTCATTATTAATGAAGCCATCCCTATTGAAAAGGCTCAACCTTTTGAAGTGCACTTTAAAAGTCCCCCTAATTTTGAAGAAATTGCCTTTGTGGCCAAAACCCTACGGGAACATGCAGGCGACTTACCCACGATTCTTAGTTTTTCAGACGATACGCGCCTCAAAACAGGCTCCCATTTTTGGATCAATCCCCAGCAGATCCCCCAACTCAAACAGAGTTTACGGCGCGTGCTCAAGGTGTGAAATGGTTGACCTTTCTTTGTGTTTCTCCTATGCTTAATGAAGTTTGATACCCGTTTTAATGGTATTAATAAAGCTTAAGTCGAAGTGGCGGAACGGTAGACGCACACGCTTGAGGGGCGTGCGGAGCAATCTGTGGGGGTTCAAGTCCCCCCTTCGACATTTTTAAGTCTTCTTTTTTGGGGTCTATTTTCAGGGTATTAAAACGTCGATGTTGGGACTTTTAGAAAATGACTGCCACAAGAAATGGGCATGGCTTCCGCATGCGCCAGAGCGGTTTTGGCGACAAAATAAAGACTTTTAAAGGAGCCGTCCTGCTCGTTAGCGTTTTCAAGCATTTCTAGCTTTTTTTGAAAGAGGGGATAGTCTTCAGGATCCCGCTGAAGCCCTAAATACTGCCACATCAATGACTTTAAATCGGCCAAGGTTTTTTCCTGCTGAAGGGAGGGCAGCGTCTTTGAAAAAGGCAACGGTAGCGTTTGCTTTATTCTGGCAGAAGGCTGTATGGTAAAGGCCTCGACCACATTTAAGCCCATGACCACACATTCCAGTAAAGAATTGGACGCCAATCGATTGGCCCCATGTAAACCCGTTCGGCTGGCTTCTCCAATGGCAAATAAACCCGCGACCGAGCTTTGACCCTTCGGCGTGGTGTGAATGCCTCCCATACAATAATGGGCCGCAGGCGCCACAGGTAAAAGATCACAGGCCATATTCACGCCAGCGTCTAAAGCACGACGGTAAATAAAGGGAAAACGCTGAGACAAAAACGCTTGAGGATGTGAACGCATATCCAAATACACAGAAGGATGATCCGTGCGTCGCATTTCGGCATCAATCGCGCGAGCCACCACGTCTCTAGGCGCTAAATCCCCTAAGGGATGTACCCCCTCCATGAGTCGATGCCCTGCCGCATTGACCAAAATACCGCCTTCCCCTCTCAAGGATTCACTCACCAAGAATTGAATGTTTCCGTCTTTCATAAACGCGGTGGGGTGAAATTGCACCAAGTGTAAATCCTGAAGACGAGCCCCCGCTTGATGGGCTAAATATAAGGCATCCGCCCCTTCTAAGGCAGAATGCGTCGCGTAGCGATACATCCCTGCATAGCCGCCTGTGGCCAAGACCACTTGTGAACTTTCAACATATTGCAACGTATGATGAGGACGGTGATATAAAGAAGCCCCCACAATTTGCCCGTCTCCCCCTTGGTGAAGCGCTTGCAGACGGTGTTGAGATAAAATCCGAATACGCGTCGAGCGTTTGACCCGTTCAATTAAGGGCGTTAAAATACCGAGGCCTGTTTGATCCCCGTGGACATGGAGAATCCGTCGATGGCTATGCCCCCCCTCTCGCGTTAAGGCGGGGTGCTGGTCGTCGTCTTGGTCAAAGCGCACCCCATACCGCATTAAGGTTTCAATCGCCCTGCCCCCTTGACGAAGTATGTCGCGTACCGCGCTTTCATCATTGTAGCCTGCCCCTGCGATGAGTGTATCCTGCACATGCGCTTCTAAAGAGTCTTGGGCATTCCATTGTAAAAAACTCGCGATACCGCCTTGTGCATAGGCTGAATTAGAGGTAAAACTGTTTTTGGCTTGAAAGGCCAACGTGACGTCAAAACCGGCTGCTTCCGCTTCTAAGGCAGCAATCAATCCCGCAAGCCCTGCCCCAATAATAAGCACATCCGTTTTAAATGTAGGTAAGTTCTCTAAAAAAGGAGAGCTCATGACCATGGCTTAAGCAATCTTCATCATTTTATGCGTTTGCGGAAGCACCCGAACGCTTTGAAAATATTGTGAGGCATACGCTTGTAAAGCCAAAAGATGCATAGGCGCAATGCGTAAAACGCCCGAATCGCTTAAAGAGGTTTCAGGCTGTAAATAAATAGGGACGCTAGGGTCAGGCACCACTTGAGCCAGTTGATCTAGTTCTTCAAAGGTCGTTGCATCATTGACCACACACTTCACATACAGTTCTACTTGAGGCGCTTGTTGAGCGGTTAGATAAAAATCACTATGTTGTTGCCAGCGCGCTGCTTGTCGTGTGGTAGAAGGGAACTTGACATCCATGGACAAGACATCTAAAAAAGGCAACACTTTGGCCAAGCTATGCGGTTGAGTACCACTGGTTTCCAAGTACGTTTTTACCCCAAGGGCTTGGACGCGCTGCATTAAAGCCCCTAAATAATGAGGATACAATAAGGGTTCCCCTCCTGTAAAGCTCACACTGTGGTGGGGGGCTTTGGCGATCAAGCCCGCAATTAGAAGTTCCGTTTCGTCCACGTTTTGTATGCCTGGTACGGGGACCCAATGATTGGAAGCCGGTTCGGTTTCCACCAAGCAGTCGCCTCGAGGCGTCGTCATTGGGGTGTCGCAGTAAGCACAGTGTAAATGGCAATGCGCCAAGCGAATAAAAACTTGTCGCGCTCCCGCATAAAGGCCTTCGCCTTGAATGGAAGAAAAAATCTCCTGCACCACCGCTTGATGCGTCGCAAGTTTAGGAAACGGCTGTTCCGATTTCTGAAGTCCATGGGGCAAATGCTTTTCAGGAACTAAGGTGTTGGGGAAGTACGGTGTCGTCATGAATAGAAATTACCTTGGGCGATTAAACGAACTCTCTTCTATTAAAGCGTAAACAAAAAATTTCAACCTAAAAAGACCAAAAAGACCAAAAAGATAAGCCAACGCCTCAGTCATTCTTCCATAAAGATTCCAACGCCAATAAGGCCGTGTAGGTGGGTAAAATATATAAAGTGGATGCTTCTGGGGTAGACGCGACGGCTGCCTGCAAGGCGTTGGACAAGGATGCTTCAATGACACGGGGGCTCCACCCTTCCTCTAGGCTAGCATGTTGCAAGCGATTGGCCAAATCAAAGGCGCGTGTCCCACTTACGGTATACTGTGCGCCATGGGGGTGAGCGACTAAAAGCTGTTCAAAATCGGTATCCCAAATCCAAGACACATCTTCTCCGTCCGCGTAAGCATCGTTTAAAATCATCAATAGATGCGCTTGAGGATCCGCACAAATCGTTTTTAACACTTCGGAAGCCCCTGCGGGATTTTTAATCAACATAATTTTAAGCGTCTTGCCTTGGTAAAGGCGGGTTTCAGCGCGACCAAACATGGCTTGATGCGTCGTCAAGGCCTCTTGCATGGCCTGAGCCGACACCCCATAATGACTCGCGATACAAAGGGCTTGGGCGATATTATACGCATTATACAAGCCTAATAAAGGACTTTGAAATAGAATCCCCTGCCCTAATGTCACACTATCCACACGTAAAGACCACCCTGCTTCCGTTATGCTTAAGGGGGTCAAGGCCAAATCTAAGTCAGGACGTTTAAAGCCACAGGCTTCACAAAACCAGTCCCCTAAATGGGCAAAGCTATGATGATGATAAGACACCGAGGCTCCACATTCAGGACAATGGGCCACTTCATGAGGGTGAGGAATCAGGCTTGAAATCGGACTCGTCCCTTCAGTGGCTCGCGAATGTGTGAGGTTTAATCCATAATAGAGCACCCCTTTCCCTTGACGTGTGGCGTGGCGTGCCATGGCCACGAGCAAAGGGTCATCCGCATTGAGAAATACAGTGCCCGTGGTATGGGGAATCCCCTGCTGAATGAAAGCGGCCGTGGTGGCGAGTTCTCCGTAACGGTCTAATTGATCCCGAAATAAATTGGTCACCGCCAAATCACTCGGTTGTAACAGAGGTGCTACCAAGGGGACCGTCGCTTCATCGGTTTCTAAGACACAGGCTTCCGCCTTAAACTGTCCGTTCCACTCTATCGCTTGAGCCAGACTCGTGGTAATGCCATAAATTAAGTTGGCCCCTTTTTCATTCAATAGACAGGGGCGAGCATCCGCTTTGAAAAAATCCCTCAACAAGGTGGCGGTGGTGGTCTTGCCATTGGTCCCCGTAATCATAATCCGAATCGGCGGAAGCTTCTGCCCTAAGTGACGTAAAAAATCGGGAGATTGTCGTAACGCCCATTTCCCAGGAAAACTCGTAGCGGAACCCTTACCACTCCAACGAATTAAAACACTCAAGCCCTTAATCACCCAAACCAAGCACGCCTCTTTTAAGGTCCATTTTAAAGCGGGGGGATTCTTAAGCAAAGTATTCATAACTTTAATTCTACACCGAAAAAGCAGAAGGCGGTATAATAAAATAACGTCTAAAAAAAGGAAGCCTCGTGAAAGAATCGGTTCCCACGCCTAAGCGTTTATATGCTAAATTATGGCCCTTGTCCATGCTTTTTTTACTGTATAGCACGATGCTATTGGCCGGAGCACTCACCCCTTATGCGCCGAATAGCGTGATTGAAACACAATCTTATTTGCCCCCCACGCGGGTGCATTGGCGAAATGCTCAGGGACAATGGGTCGCCCCCTATATTTTTCAGTATAAGCGGGTGTGGGATGCTAAAACGTATCGGTTGACCTATGTGCCTGATCAAAGTAAGCCGTATCCCCTGAAATTTGGCGTTCAAGGCGACGCCTATACCCTCTTAGGAATCAAAGAAAGTCATTGGCATCTCTTGGGGGTTCAAGCCCCTGCCAGTCTTAGTTTTTTAGGGCGTGACATCAACGGACGTGACAACTTTTCAAGGCTCTTACATGCAGGGCAAATTTCCTTATTTATTGGATTTTGTAGCCTCTTGATTTCGCTTCCCTTGGGTTTAAGTATTGGGGCGCTATCAGGTTACTTGGGGGGATGGGTCGACAATATCCTGATGCGACTCACCGAAGTTCTGATGTCGATTCCTTCGATTTTTTTACTCG
>JBIJBR010000092.1:0-6227 GCA_044345135.1 Vampirovibrionales bacterium | reverse complement strand
ATATTTTGGGGTCCACAGTCCATGGAGCATGAATCAAGGCAGACGGTAGCTTGGACAATTCAGGAACCCAACGACGAATGTAATCGCCTTGGGGATCAAATTTTTGAGATTGAAGTAGGGGATTAAAAACTCTGAAATACGGGGCTGCATCTGCGCCACAACCGCTAATCCATTGCCAGCCCATGGCATTACTGGCTAAATCCGCATCAATCAAGGTGTCCCAAAACCACGTTTCTCCCGCTTGCCAAGACTGTAATAAATGTTTCACCAAAAAACTACCGTTCACCATACGTATGCGGTTGTGCATCCACCCTGTTGCCCATAATTCCCGCATGCCTGCATCCACCAAGGGGTAGCCTGTTTGTCCCGTCTGCCAAGCCTGTAGATAAAGGTCATTATCCTGCCATGGGAACTGCCGAAACGCCTCTTTAATCGGTTCCTGAGGGAGCTTTGGATAATGCCATAATAGGTGATGCGCAAATTCTCGCCAGCCCAATTCAGATAAAAAACAGTCCATCGATTCATGAGTCGATGGGTTTAACTTTTCTTTCTTGAGCGTTAAGACCTTTTGAAATACTTCTTTCACGCTAATAATACCCAAATGAAAATAAGGAGAAAGACGAGAGGTCCCTGGTTTGGCGGGAGCATTACGATGGTCTTGATACGTCATCAAGGCGTTCTGAAAAAAGGCCTCTAACAGCGATGCTCCCCCTGCTTCACTCAAATCCCATGCGTCTTGCATAGTTTCGTACCAAGGGATAGTGGGGAGGAGATGAAGCGAGTCAATAGAGGTTTTGGGATGCTTGAAATCGCCTGTGGGTAAGCCATCAGGGGCAGGCAAAATAGGGGCAACGTCGGTGCTCAAGTGCTTGAGTTGCGCTTTCCAATAAGGCGTAAACACTAAATAAGGCGTTCCATCGGTTTTGACGCTCGTTTTGGGGTCTTGTAAAAGACTCGCATTATAGCATGTGAAGGTCACCCCTTCCTGAGCCAACGCCTGTTCAATGAGTCCTTCTAATTGTCGTTCCCCTTCTTCCCAACGTTTTTCGGTATAAACACGGGTCGCCCCTGTTTTTTTCACCCAATTCAAAAGGCCTACGACGACGTCCTCTACAGCATCTACATATAAGGTTTGTTCTGTATACTGAGATTCCAAACGAGTCTGAAGGGCTTGTAAGGCTTGATGTAAGGCCCATTGACTGGCTTTCCCTCTTGCTCGAAGAAGGAGAGTCTTTGTCGTTGGAGTCAAACGAGGATAAAGAAAAAGGGGTACAATCGCTTCACCTGTTTGAGCCGCCTGATAAACAGGAGGATTGTCTTGTAACCTTAAATTTTGACGAAACCAGAGTAAGACGGTCATCTCGTAAATTCCATTTCTTATTTATAAAACGTCTGCCTAAAAATATACTTTATGTTAAGATTGTAACGATTAAAAACCAACTATCGTGTAGACCTTGTCTTTGGTCGATTTTCAATATATCAATAAAAGATTGATTTACACTTGCTTAACATTGGGACTGAATGTATATGACTTCCGATATTTCGCCTTTAACCATTGTGATTTCAACAGTAGGTAAAGATCGCCCTGGATTGGTGGCTCGTATGTGCCAAGCCATTTCAGAAGCGCAAGGCAACATTGTGGACTCCACCATGACGCGCTTGGGGGGGCAGTTTTCCATGATTTACATTGTGCATTTCCCCAATGAAAATCAGTATCACACCTTCAAAGAGCACTGTCAACACATTGAAAAAGAAGGACTCTTCCACGTGGATATCTGTCCTCTTTCAGCGGAAGATACACCTGTCTTGCCTGAAGGAGAAATGATTCCAAAATCTCGGAAATACTTGCTTTCCGTAGGAGGCTATGACCGTACGGGGATTACTTTTTCCTTCTCCAAAGCCTTGGCCGCCTTCAATATCAACATTACGGATGTCAATGCGCATCGGATTAATGGGGAAGACGGGATTGTTTACATGCTTGCCATTGAAATGGATGTCCCCTTTTCAGTGAATGAAGCCGATATGAAAGTTCACTTAGAAGCCTTGGGTAAAGACTTAAATTTAGATGTTAGACTTCGTTCTATGGATGCCATTATTCTCTAATGACTGTATTGAAAATTTTAAAATATCCTCATCCGATTTTGCGTGTCCCGTGTCCAGAGCTGGTCGTCTTTGACGATGCTTTAGAGGCCTTGGTCGGGGACATGATTGAAACCATGTACCATGGTGTTGGTGCTGTGGGTTTAGCGGCTCCTCAAGTGGGGCATAGTGTTCGACTCTTTGTCATGGATACCACCGCCTTTACCACAAGAGACCAACTAAAAGTGATGATTAACCCTCGTATTATCACGGCAAGTCGTCAAAAAACGATGCGAGAAGGCTGCCTGAGCTTTCCTGATTACTTGGCCAATGTCAAGCGGTCGCAACGCATTACGGTAGAAGCGCAGGACGTGAAGGGAAAGCTTCAGGTCTTTGAACTCAAGCATTTGGAAGCCGTCTGCGTTCAGCATGAAATGGATCACCTAGACGGTGTGCTGATGATGGACCGCATTGAATCACTCAAAACAGACTGGCTACGCCGTCAGTCCCCTCGTGAACATGAAGACACTTAAAGAAAGCACTTTCTCCTTGAGGCTTGCTCTCGTCTAAATAGATTCTACAAAGAACTAAGTGGCTAATTTACGAGACAGGTCATCCAACATCGTAAGGTTTTGTTCTTCAAAATAAAACAGGGACACCGCAGGGGGTTCTCCACAAAGGCTATTGGGAATATAAGTACTGGGGTAGGCCACCATGTCCGCATTCTTCCAGTATACTTCCACCACGGCGGGACTTTCTGAATCTTTCACCAAGGGACGGTCTAAATAAAGGCGAAGTCCCATTTCACTAATCTCATGCGCCATGCCTGTATAAATCCCCCCTGTGCGAAACCGTACAATACAAGGGACTCGCACAATGGTGGCAGGCGCAATACGAATCAGCCCTTCTCGGGGGCCATAAATTTGCTCAATGACTTCAAGGCGTTCTTCTCGATTCAAACGTAAAAAATTCACACCCACGAGCACTTGGCCTCTTTGAAAGGGAATGATCCGTTTAATACTCGTCTTTAAGGTACTTTTATGACCGTTTTCCCAACGAAGCGTGACCTGAAGGGGATCGTTCACTTGAAAAGCATGTTGGTTAGGCATGACCAAAGACAAGCCTGTTTCACTCACTTCATTGGTAAAGGTATTGATGAGACTATGATAAGGACTTTCGACCACCGCAGGTAAATATGCTTGAAAACGAGGGGTTCTTCGTTTATAAGACTGTTCGTCTACTCGGTTAAGACGGAAAATACTGTTGAGCATACTGAGTAAGGACTGCCCCCAATTAGAATTCATAGAGTCTTGCTGATTCCAAACCGTGGCGGAAGAAAACATATGGCGGACCAAGGCTTGATGCTGCGCATCACTACGGTTGACGACTCGTAAGCCAAGGGTATGTTCCTTTGTGTCGGGATTGACGTAGCTCCTAACCACTTGGACTTGAAACGCAGAAATTTCATCAATACTCCAATCCAAGACTTTTAAAGCCAAGGTACCTGCCACGGGGATGGGTTCGGCAAAGCTTGCCGCCATACCACTTTCACTTAAGTTAATGAGGTGGCCTACGGCGATGGTGCCATCCAACAAACGAAGTTCACAACGTATTTTCTTGTTGATACGAGGCGCCAAACGGTACTGGGGGCGCTCCTGTGCCACGTAGACGGAACCTAATAATAAAGCTAGATTATAAACCCCCCAAAAAAAGTTGGTAAATAATCCTCCTAAATAGGTCGGATTTTCAAAAGAACGATACGCCGCCACCACGAGACCTACGGCAATACAAAGCGATAAAATCAATTGTGGCCAAACCAATCGCCAATTGAAAATAAGGCCCTCACTTAATTCGCCTTTGGGCGTGACGCTAAAGACACTTTTTAAGGGCGAAAATAAAGTACTATAAGCGGCGACGCTGTGGTATAAACTAATACTCGTTTCATACACTTCCGACCAAAACAAGTGACGGGTGCCTTCTGTAAGTTTGGAATATCCCCAGTATAAAGCGACAAACGACGGCAGATAATAAATTAAAATTTCGGTTAAAGATGCTTCAATCGGACGTAAGCCAAAGAGTAAATAAAGCAAAGGGGTAAGAATAAAAATAAATCGCATGGGAGCAGAAAAGAAATACCAGACCCCTGAGGTATAACAAATACGCTGAGCCACACTTAAACCTTTGACGGTGAGGGGATGGTCATAAAATAAAATCTGAGCCATGCCTTTGGCCCAGCGAAGCCGTTGTTTGACAAAGTCTCTAAAACTGTCTTGAGCCATGCCTGCCGTTAAATTTTTATTGTACATGATGGACTTCCAGCCCTTGGCGTGGAGACGAATGCCTGTATGCGTGTCTTCTGTAATGGTTTGGGTGGCAAAGCCTCCAATACTTTCCAAGGCTTTTCGCCTAAAGACGGCACCTGTCCCTGCAAAGAAGGTGGCTCCCCAGTGGTCATTACCGGGTTGAATCACGTGATAGAAAAAGTCTTGTTCGTTTGAAACGACGTGATCGGCCACTAAATTGCGTTGAAAAGGGTCTAAACTAAAGAAGTGTTGAGGGGTTTGCACGAAGGCGAGTTTGGGATCGTACTGAAAAAAACCAACCAGTTCATCGAGTAAATATCGGGTGGGGACATGGTCAGCATCTAAGACCAAGACCAATTCGCCTGAACTTTCTTGCAAGGCATGATTAAGATTTCCCGCTTTGGCGTCTTGATTGTCATGACGACGAATATATTCCACCCCTAAATGTTGCGCCAGTTGACGCATTTCCAAACGATTTCCGTCATCGAGTAAATACACCGTTTTATTAGGGTATTGCAAGGCCTGACACCCGACTAGGGTTCGATATAAAACACTGAGCTGTTCATTATAGGTACAGACCATGACATCGACCGGAGGCAGTGGGACATCCGTCCGAACAGGGTGGGGTTGCTTAGAACGATTACTGGGCTTCCATAATTGAAAATAACCCAAGAGTAAAGATAAATACGCCATGAGTTCGCCTGTGTATAAGAACCAAGTGGCAATGACATTACCCATGGTATCAGGGAACAGCGTTGCTGTCGCTCGCCAAAGCATGTGTCGTGTCATACTTAAAACCGTCAGCAGAATCAAAATCGAACGCCCTTTTTGTCCCTCCATCTTGCCTGATACAATCAGCCCCACGACCAACGCAATACTGAAGATGCCTTGTAGCAGAATGGGTAAGCCCAAAGACGTCGCAGGCGCCTTCCAGACTTCTGCAATAGCATCCCCCCATGCCTGCATAGGGAGCTTCGCCCCCATAGGAAGCCAAGTTAAGGCATCCACCTGCTTAAAAACAACGAGCGTTTTAAGTAAGGATAAAATCACCAAAGTGCTGGTCAGTAAAATGGCGACCAGCACGGTGGATAAAATAAAGACCTGAATGAGCCGAGCAAGTTTCATCGTAAAAAAACACTTTGGGTTCTACGGGGATCCATCAATTAAAAGCTTAATCTTAGTTTAAAGTATTTTACGTTTTTTGGTTGAATTGATTCAGGCATTCCCATGCACAGGGGAGAATCGTTTAACAAAGATTCGTCTTTTTAAAGGAAAGCACTACGCCGAATGGATTATCTGGCCGATACCCTCTGGTAAGTACTCGTTTGGACTAGACATGAAGGAGCTTTTAGCATGATGATGTCCGTGCCTCATAAAGCGGTGAATCCTTTTGAAGACTGGTTATTCGTCGATTATGCTACTTGGCAAAAAGAAGTGCAAAGCGAAGTATCGGCTCGAGAAATTACCTTATTAAATCGCTTGGAAGCCGTATTCCCTCATGGCAGTCGCCCACAAGAGCGTCAATGGTCGACATGGCTGATTTACCAAAGCCTAGATGCACAAGACTACAGTGATATGAACTGGAATGGCACAGGCACCGATGCCTTAGATGAAGAACAAATTGCGTCTGTTTTTACCGTTTTTGAAGCCTTGTATAAGTTATGCTTGCGGGATCGTGAACGTTTATTTGTCATGAGTATCGCGCTGGATGTTCTGATGAGTTTTGGGAATATCCCTAATTTAGAATCATGGTGGGAAAAGCTTGAACCTTATACGGACAACATTGATGGCTTTATTCTCTCTGACATTACCTTTCACCAATGCTTAGCGGAAACCTTAACGCTT
>JBIJBR010000168.1:0-4202 GCA_044345135.1 Vampirovibrionales bacterium | reverse complement strand
GGGTTGGCACGTTCCACATGGAAGTGAAGGCGGATCTCAGAAGGGTGGGTTTCCAGTTGGAGATGACGGACATAAGGCTTTATATCCAGTGTATAAGCACCACGCTTCTTGCTGAACGCATTAACCATCCAATGAGGTTCATGGGCTAAGGTTTTTAGCTGTTCCCTTATCATACTCCCTGTTGTACTGTTTACGCAAGGGGTACTTGCAAAATAGTGCATCGATTGAAGCATTTTTTCAATACTCGGGGCATGAGCAGGCAAGGCCTCCACCTGAATAATTTGCGCGTCTTCAGGCATGTGGGGATTAATTAAGGCCAAAACGCCTTCAAGCGCCGTAGGCTCATACAAGGAAAGATCAACGATTTCCGCCAGCCCTTCGACAAATAAAGGTAAGGCGGGAGCAAAAGACAACATCGAACGGGGGTTGTACCCTTTGGTATAGGCAACAGGCAATTTGCTGAGACGCACGGCGCGTTGAATGAGACGCATCCAGTCTAAATGGCCAATGTACTTTAAGCTCCCTTTTTTTTGCCAAGTAAAGCGAAGGGTCATGACTGGGTCTGGAGTGAGGCGTTGAATGGCGGAATCGGCCTTGGCTTCAGGGTCTTCATCGGCGTATGCGGGGAGGATGCCTAAGCCAGTCGCTTCATCTTCTGTTTCCGTATCGGGCGGGTGGTCTGATTCTACTAAGGCCTTGGTAAAAGTGGGCCAAATCCCAAATTCCGTGCAGACCCCACATAAGGAACATTCATCGAAGCAGGGAGTGGTAGAGGCCGCGATTTTAGAGCGTTCCCACTCATTTTTAAGCCACGCTTTGTCTAAACCCATGTGAATCACGTCCCACGGTAAGGGATCCTCAGGATGAGTGAGGCGATCTCGTGTATAGGCTTCTTCATCAATCCCAAGACTTTGCATGGCATCAAACCATTTGGCAAAAGGCTTGGTTTCATCCCATGCATCCAAGTAAGCCCCATTTCGGTAGGCCAGTTCAATAACGTCTGCCAGACGTTCATCCCCCTTGGAAATAACCGCTTCTAGCTTAGAAAGCGTAGGAGTCGTAAAGCTTGCTTTGACCCCTCTCATTTTTTTGAACTGTGTTTTGAGATACCCAATTTTTTCGTTGAGTGTTTCAACCGTATCTTGCGGATGCCATTGAAACGGGGTATGCGGTTTCGGTACAAAATTAGACAAAGTCACATTCAGTTCCAAGGGCTTACGTCGCTTTTGAGGCTCCGTTTTGGAAATCTCCACACAAGCCCGTTGCATTTGATATAAGAGACGAATAATGCCGTCTAAATCACTTTGCGTTTCAGTCGGAAGGCCAATCATAAAATAGAGCTTCACCTTATTCCAGCCTGCCGTATAAGCGGTGGTGACGGCTTTAAGAATTTCATCATCACTGAGATTCTTATTAATGACATCTCTCAAACGCAATGTTCCCGCCTCAGGGGCAAAGGTAAGCGTACTTTTACGGACGGACTGCACCGCTTCCGCCACCTCTAAGCTAAAGCGATCGGCGCGTTGGCTCGACAAAGACAAGGAGGCTTTTTCTTCTTTAACCGCGTGGGCAACATCCTGCACCAAATGCTTGAATTGAGAATAGTCCGCAATACTAAGAGACAATAGCGAACATTCTTCGTAGCCTGTTTCCGCCAGTTGTTTGAGCATGGTGGCTTTGATTTTATCGACATCATTTTCACGCGCGGGAAGATTAATAAACGCGGGATGACAAAAACGACACATGCGATCACAACCGCGTCGAGCCTCTACCGTGACACGGTCATGTACGGCTTCTACAGCAGGAATCAATGGTGCAATATCGATGTTTTGTTGCGCAATATCCACGACGCGTTTATACGCATAGTCATTATAATGGGGAACAAAAACGCCGCTAATGTTGGCCAAAGCGCTTAACTTTTCTTCACGGCCCCAGCCTTTTTCACGCGCGTCTGCCAGTAGGTCCAAGACTTCAATCAGGAGTTCTTCTCCATCACCGACCATAAAACCATCAAAAAACGGGACCAGTGGCATAGGGTTAGAAGAGCCTGGTCCACCGCCTAAAATAAGCGGTAAGTCGTTTCTACCGAGGCGGTCTTGGCTTCGCAAGGGAATTTGGCACGCGTCGAGTTCACCTAGAATGGTAGTATAGTTCAGTTCATACTGCAGGGAAATCGCCATCAAATCAAAATCTTTGACAGGGCGTTTGCTTTCCACCGCGAAGAGGGGGAGATTAAATTCGGTGAGCTTTTGCCAAAAGTCTTTGGCAGGGGCGTAGACACGGTCACACAAGTAATCAGGGTGATTATTGACGACACTATACAGGAGCTTAATGGCGTAGCTAGACGAGCCTATTTCATAGAGGTCAGGAAAAGTCAGGGCGAGCGTGGCTTTGGCGGAATCGAAGTCTTTACGAAAGGCCCCTTGTTCAAGCCCTAAATAGCGCCCCGGTTTAAACACATGGGGGAGGATTTTCGTTTCAAGTAGAGTCATATCCAATGGAGGCATGGCAGGGTTTCCGTTTTCTTTGTGTCGTGGATTTGTCAAAATCAAATTGAGTCACTGTCATTGCGAGCGTAGCGTGGCAATGACGAAACCCATTTTTGCAGGGGTTTCTACAAGGTAAGGCCCCCTAGTCTACAACAAAGGTGCTCCAAACACAAAGCCCCCTCCGTGTGGGAAGGGGGCTTTGATTGGCCAAAAGTAAAACGTTTTATCTTAACTTGAATGAAGCGATTGTTTGAGAACAGCGGTTAGGTAAAAAAGCTTAGTATGGCTTTACTTTTATTGTAGTAGCCATTTACCGAGTCTTTTTTTAGTCTTATCAATGTTCGAACCAGTTCCGTTCACTAAAGCTTTTCTGCTAGCAATATTATTCTCTAACTGGCTCATTCCACCGTACCCGAGCATGCCAGCTCCAGAAGCATCCCCTAACTTGCCAATTAATGTTCCAATAGGCCCTAACTGGCCAATTAATGTTCCAATAGGATCAGCCTTGAAGGCTTTGCGTTTGGCTTCGCCCTCACGTGCAGCTTGTTTTGCAACCCTACGATTGACTTTATCCATATCAATTTCTCTGAGATCGTCCATTGTATCTTGTGATATCACGATAGGCGCTTTCTGTATTTTAGGGTTAGTCGGCGCAGTTGGAGCAACCACGCCTACAGGCGGAGTCCTAGGCTTTGGAACCTTTTTCTGATCAGCATACTGATCAGCATACTGAGCGGGGCGATCGATTGGAGGTGTAGACATAATAAATGTCCTTTCTTGATTGATTCGTTACAGGGGTGTGTTATACAGGGTGTAAGTCGTTTGGTTTTCTTTGTTTTTGACTTACATTTATATAAAAACAATCATTAAGAAAGAATTGCTATTTAATTAAGAAACTGTTACAAAATAGCTTATTTCAGGATCTCCAATGCTTAGCGAGACCCCACTTTTTAAAAAAGAAACCTCAACGCTGTCGTCCGCTTACTGAGCTAAATCCCCAAGTAGTCGCAAATGGCGGATTCGTCCGCAGGAAGGCTGACGCGTGCCACGTCTTTCGTACCCACCAACACGGCATTGTCGGGATCTTTCAAACCATGACCGGTTAAAATACACACCACCGTGGAATGAGGCTGAACACGCCCTTCGCTACAGGCTTTCATTAAACCCGCCACACTCGCGGCGGACGCAGGTTCACAAAAAACGCCTTCATGCCGCGCCAAACAGGAATACGCCCCTAAAATATCCGCATCGCTCACCATATCGATATGCCCACCGCTTTGGTCTCGTGCGTCCGTCGCGCCTTGCCAGCTGGCGGGGTTTCCAATGCGAATGGCGGTGGCCACCGTTTCAGGATGCTCCACCACATGCCCGCGCACAATGGGGGCGGAACCTTCGGCCTGATAGCCCATCATGATCGGGAGGCGATCAATCTTTCCTAAGTCTTGATATTTTTTAAAGCCCGCCCAATACGCCGTAATGTTGCCGGCATTGCCCACAGGAATAAAAAATTGATCGGGGGCTTGACCCAAGGCATCACAAATTTCCCACGCCCCAGACTCTTGACCCAAAATACGATACGGGTTAATCGAATTCACCACGGCAAGGCGTTTGTCTCGCTCACCGAGCATGCGTACAATATTGAGGGCTTGGTCGAAATTGCCCGCAATTTCAATAATCTGCGCCCCATACATCAAGGCTTGGCTTAATTTGCCT
>JBIJBR010000008.1:0-18888 GCA_044345135.1 Vampirovibrionales bacterium | reverse complement strand
CAAAGCCGTAATGGATTTTCGTCCGCCTTTGATCTTTTTTTCAACCGCCGCTTCAATGGGCAAACCGTGACCGTCATAACCCGGCACATAAGGGGCGTAAAATCCCTTTTGCGTTTTATAACGAACGACAATATCTTTCAAAATTTTATTCAAGGCCGTCCCAATATGGATTTTATCACTAGAAAGATAAGGCGGACCGTCATGCAAAATAAAGGCATGGGACTTATTTTTAGACGCCAAATTGCTTTGATAAATTTTTTCAGATTCCCAAAAGGCTTGAATTTCAGGTTCTCTCGTACTGGCCCCTGCGCGCATAGGAAACCCCGTTTTAGGGAGGCGAAGGGTGTCTTTATAGTTGAGTTCAGACGCTTTAAGATTCGTTTCAGAAGGATTGGGTTCAGACATCACGGGAGCATCCTTTCTCTTTCAATAACTGTGTCTTCACTGTCTCATAAAGGCGACAGACTGGCAAGAGACCAGACCTCCTAGAGAATCTATTATGGATGCGAGACTCCCTCCTTTCCGCTTGCCACAGGAACCTCGTCTCGAGCAGCAAAAATAAAGATGAAAGCACGATCTTCCACCCCCTATTTTTTATTTTTATGAAATACTTAAAGCTGTCATTATAAATAATCTAAAAAATTACACGTATGCCCTCTCCCTTTTTCTGGAAAATCGACGTCAAAGCAAGCACTGTCTGGACACTCCTACTCTTTTCAGTAATAGGATTTATATTTTCCACGCCGGCCCACGCGGAAGAAGCCACACAAGGCACATGGAATACCCTTGCCATTACCTTTACCCCTTTAGCCCAAACCCCCAAGCTCAAAGCTTATTTAGAAGGTCAATTACGTTTTCAAAGCCAATAAAAAACGACCCCCTTAGAACGTAGTCTATTATGGACGGGACTAGGCTATCAAATCACCCCCAAAACCAGCCTGTGGTCGGGTTATGCGTGGGTGCCAACCTATAACCCCCGCTTTAACAACGAACAACGCTTATGGCAAGCCGTCCTTCACAACGAACCCCTAGGGGGAGGCAACCTTCTATTGAGAGGGCGCGTGGAAGAACGCCTCATTGAAGGGCAGTCCACCGCCTTAGTTAACCTTCGCGCCTTGGTTCGTTATCAACATAATATACCCAAGCACCCCAAATGGTACGGATTCCTTCAAAATGAACTCATTGTCAACGCCAATACGTCAAGCCCCCAAAACAAGGCGGGTTGGAATCAAAACGGTAGCTACGTCGGGGTGGGCAAGCATTTAACAGCACACATCAACGCTGAACTGGGTTACATGGCCTTGCTTCAGCACCAAGCCAACGGCAGCACCCGTTTAGAAAATGTCTTTATGGTGACCTTGTCCGTGTTGCATTAAAGCAAAAACCCTCATTTTAGAGACTTTTTCCTCTTTGAATTTAAAATAGTTGTAGTCAATAGCCTCGATGGCGTTTCTAAATTTTCGTTTTGTGCGGATGCTTCTATTCCCTTCGGACCAGAGGCCTTTATTCTCTTCTGAAACAACTGTTCCATTTCGGCTACAAATTCAGGGTTTTGATTTCCTAGATCTATCATGCGAACACGTTGTGAAGAAGAAGAAACATGAGAATGCCTTTGCAACAAAGTTAACAACGCATTCTGCAACGCAACATACGTTTCATAAGCATGAGAACTCCCCTGAGAATTCAAAGACACTCGCAAGGATTGCAATGTCTCCGCCAAAACAGGAATCATCATTAATTGATCATGTCGGTCGGCGCCAAGAATAAGTTCATGCAATTGGTCGGGGTTTTTAGTAAGTTTCTCTTTTAATCCCTCTAAATACCCTACCGCATGCTCATGTGCACGTTCTATTTGTTTCTCAAAACTCTTTAAGAACAATTCAATATGTGGAGGCAACGCGCTCTGACCTGAACGCTGGGGGGGGGGGGGCACAGAACCCTGAAAAGTCGCTTGAAGCGGCGCCCGCACAGCAGGCGTCGTAATTGAAGAGAATAAAACTGGCGCGCGTAAGAACATCATCATGACAAATACTCCAAATGGTTAAGAAAAAAACGGGGACGACTAAGAAGGTAACCCTTCGTATAGACATAAAGGGGCGTCAAGATTTAAACGTGCGCCCACTTTACTTGAATCATAATAGCCTAACATAAAAAGGCTAAACCCTACCCCACGAAGCGAAGAGCTCAGCGCAAGGGGTTGACTCTCATTTATGCTTGGCATACTCTATTAAAAGTCAAATAAGCGTCCATAGCTCAGCGGTAGAGCAGTCCCCTTTTAAGGGAAAGGTCCTGAGTTCGAATCTCAGTGGACGCATAAAGCCCCAGTCTTCGTCGATGTGGGGCTTTTTATTTGTGTTTTATTTTGAAATATCTTTATGTTTATTTTATAATGGGCACACCTATTTTTTGCCTTTTAAACAGAAAGACCCTACTTATGATGACCACCCTACCCACCACGGAAGCCCTGCCCACCTTGGATATTTTAGACATTCAACGTTATATTCCCCATCGTCCGCCCTTTTTATTGATTGATCGTGTCACGGAACATCAGCAAGGTGTTTTTATTGTCGGGTATAAAAACACCAGTATAAATGAAGATTTTTTCAAAGGACACTTCCCTCATCTGCCCATTATGCCAGGGGTTTTACAGATTGAAGCCTTGGCACAACTCGGGGGCGTCATGGTGGCACACTTACCCGAAGGCGAAGGAAAACTCGGCTTATTTGCGGGCTTAGACAATGTCCGCTTTCGTCGAATGGTCGTTCCTGGGGACCGTCTTGATCTTCGTGCAGAACTCGTTCAATGTCGACGCAGTATCGTCAAAATCAAAGGCGTGGCAAGTGTTGACGGTCAAGTGTCCGTCGAAGCGGATATGATGTTCAGCTTCATTCCTAAGCCTGAGTAAATCAAAAAGCAAATTCAACATTCCAAAAAGACGCATCATTTTACCTTGAAGCCTCTTTATGCGTTTATAGACTAAACTCCCCTTTAAGGTATCATCCTAAATATCGATGATCCTTGACAATCCTGATTGAAACCTTACTCCCATGCCTATCTCCCCTCCCGCTTCAGAAACGGCGTCCTACACCCCGATGACGCAGGTCACCTTACCCCCCCTTCCTGCCCATGCCTTACCCGTATTGATTGGTAAAACACAAGCCGAACTCCTAGAGCTTTTCACCGCCTTGGGGCACCCTCGCTTTCGTGCCGAACAGCTTCACCATTGGCTATACGTCAAAGGGGTTCAGGACTTTTCCGCCATGCGAAATCTTTCCAAAGCCTTTCAGCAAGAACTCCGTGAACGTTTTCAAATCGGCACGCTTCGTATTGCAAGCAAACAGGTGTCTCAAGACGGCACCGTGAAATACCTGTTTCAATGTGCGGACGGTAACGTGATTGAATCCGTCTTAATGTATTTTGAAGAGCGAGGCAGCTACGCCTTATGTCTGTCCACCCAAGTGGGCTGTGCGATTAACTGTTCCTTTTGCGCGACAGGTAAAATCGGATTAAAACGTCACCTTTCCGCCAGTGAAATTGTGGAACAATACACGCAAGTACAAGCCGACAGCGGTAAAGAAGTCCGCAACGTCGTATACATGGGACAAGGGGAACCCCTCCATAATTATGAAAACACGGTGAAGTCTCTTCGGATTTTAAATGAATCCTGCGAAGTGGGCATGCGACGGATTACCGTGTCGACGTCTGGATTGGTGGACCACATTGATCAATTGGCCACAGAAGAAATGTCCATTACCTTGGCCTTGTCACTGCATGCCCCCAACAACGAAATACGTTCTCAGATTATGCCCATTAACCGTCGCTGGCCCTTAGAAACACTCATCCCCGCTTTAGAACGCTATTTGGCGTCTACTCATCGACGCCTCACCATGGAATATATTATGATTGACGGCATCAACGACCAACCTGAACATGCCCATCAACTCGGACAATTAATCAAGCACTTAAAATGTAATATCAACCTGATTCCTTATAATCCCATGGCGAAAGACTTGCCTCGTGCCGTGGACTACAGGCGTTCTTCCAATCAAGCCATTAAAACCTTTATGACCATTTTACTGGAGCGATACCATAAAAAAGTCACCGTTCGTTTAGAACGCGGAGTCGATATTGACGCCGCCTGTGGTCAGCTCGCGAACCGATACCAAGCCGATAAAGAACAACAAGCACCTTCAGAACCAGTCATGACAGCGCAAAACGTATAAATCCGTAATGTCTCGGACGCCTCGCCTTTTTGCGTTGACGTCTGCTGCTGCTGCAACGAGTTAAACATCCCCATTAGCAGATCCTTCTATAGAAAGCCATTAAACCTACATTTGTAACAGTTTTTCATACGCAAAGAGGAAACACTTGTTATTTATTCATCGTTTTGCTATAATATAAATAAGGATTGGGGTTATCCCAGTCGACACAAGGGATCCGTTTTGTTGCGGATCCCTTGTGTTTTTTAGGGGAAATGTTTCACAATTTGTATTTTTGTTTTAAACGTTTCAAAGGCTTTATTGTTTTGTTCAGGTTTCAAATAACTTAAGCCATAAGGTCTCGCCATTAAATCCGCCATTTGTAATCCTGTTGAATTACTTTTTTTATCTGCAAATACACACTGATAGTCTAAACTTTGAAAATCAGCATACCTGCCTTTCTTCTTAGATAACTCTAAAAAAGCTAACTTTAATTCTTTGTCTTCAACTTTGCCACGACTTTCAAAAATAGTCGTAATAGTCTTGTTGATTTGTTTATGTTCAATAAGGAAACGATGGATGCGTTCCATACCAAATTCTAAGGCGAGATGGTAAGGATGTTCGGGACTAACATAACGCTCCTGATGTTTTAGCTTGTCGATTACAACAGGAAATAAAACATAGTTAAGTTTAGAAAACAATACTTCGATTTCCTGTAAAAAGGACTCTTCTAAATACGGAGATTTCTCAAATAGCTTGAAAGCACCAACTTTCCTACGTATATCTCTTTCATGAAAAATAATTTGATCATGTCCCCAGTATTTTAGCTTTAGCTTCTGAAAATCGGGTACAATACTATTCACATACTCTGATTTTTTAATAACGAGAAACATTAAAACAAACACAGGAAATGTTGAATTGACAGACGCCCCTAAATTATGGTCTCCTGATTCATCGACAAAGATCAAATACTCTCCAAAATTAGTCATCTACTCTCCTTCATAAGCTACCAGCCCACCGATGCCAAGAGCGGGTTCCACAAGAATAGCCCCGTCGTGGCGTCTTCGTGGGCCAGCGTTAGCCCTTCTTCCACCAAGTGCAGGCCCAAACGCTCGGCGTGCAAGGCGTTTAAAATATCCACTTGCGTGCGTAAATCAGGCAAATGACTCGCCCCCGCCCCCAAATAAACGCTCGGGGTGCCCGCCCCATACGGTAAAATAGCCTCCGCCTTTAAGTAGCGCACCATGGCTTGGGTCAATTCCCCTAAGACCCCATGCAAAAATAAATAGTCTTGATAGCGGTCTTCCTTAAACCACAGGCGTGCCAAATCCGCAATGGCTTCGCCCAAGGTCACGCCAAAAACGGCCATGGCATCCCCTTCGGCCGACACGCCTTCCACCAAGCTGAATGACGCGTCCTTGCCCCAAATCGGAGCGAGAGGGGCCTCCCAGCTGGCAAAGGGTTGCTCGTGGGAGGGGGAGGCATATAAGGCCAAAGTAGGGACTTCCCCCGCCACGACAGGCAACACGCTTTTCACATGTAGCAGTCCCCAAAGGGCTTGGGGTTTGAGCGCCTGTTTTACTTCAGGGTGATTAACGCTTCGGTGCAAAATCTCCTCTAAATCCAGTCGTTTAGACCACGTGGCGTCGCTTTCCCCTTCTTCAGGAGGCGCAAAACCCCAATTACGAACCGCAAGCGTTTTCAGATCAAGATACGGCATCAATTCTTCAAGAGTAGGGTTTAAAATCGGCGGAATCTGATCATTTAAATAGAGTGTTGCATCAAGCAGAGGCTGAGGCGCAGGGACTTGTATCGCCTTGTATCGCGTTTCAAGCGTTTCCAGAACGGGTGAATCTACAATAGGATCCGCGTTTTGATTTTCCGTGGCCGTTTCTACAATTTCATAAGACGCATAACGTTCCTGCACATACTCGTCAAAGGTGCCTGCTCCAATTTTTTGCATCATGGCGAGACTTTCAAAGGCATCTTTCACATACGCCACATGAGGATACGCATCAACACAGTCGACTTCCACATAGGCGCGCGTCAAGGCGGCGCCCCCCAAAAAAACAGGGAGGGTATAGCCCTTGTCCTGTAAGGCCGTCATATTTTCTCGCATAATCACCGTCGATTTAACCAATAAGCCTGACAAACCCAACGCATTCGGCTGGTATAATTCCACCGCTTTCAGGATTTCATCCAAGGGTTGTTTAATCCCTAAATTATGCACTTTATAGCCGTTATTGGTCAGAATAATATCCACCAAATTTTTACCAATATCATGCACATCCCCCTTCACGGTGGCCAGCACCACCGTCCCTTTTTCTTGGCCGTCTATTTTTTCCATAAACGGTTCTAAATACGCGACCGCAGCCTTCATCGTTTCCGCCGACTGCAACACAAATGGTAATTGCATCTGCCCACTGCCAAACAATTCACCGACCACTTTCATACCGTCTAATAAAAGCGTATTAATGATTTCAAGCGGGGTATAAGTCAGCATGGCCGTTTCAAGGTCTTTGGCGAGATCGATTTTCACCCCGTCAATGATGCGTTGTTTCAAACGATCTTCAATCGCTTCAGGTAAATGAGACAAGGGATCCTTCTTAATGCCACTGCTTTGGACATTAGAAAAAAGTTCCAAATACCGCTGTAAGGGATTCCCCTTCTCATGGTTGCGGTCATAAATTAAATCCAGCGCCGTCTGACGTTGAATTTCATCAATTTTGTGAAAAGGCATAATTTTCGACACATGAACAATAGCGCCTGTCATGCCTCGTTGCACCGCTTCATGCAGATACACCGAATTCAAGACCCGCCGCGCCATGGGATTCAACCCAAAAGAGATATTCGACAAGCCCAAGATGATTTGAATCTCAGGATACAACTGACTGAGTTGCTCAATGGCATCGAGCGTGTAATAACCCAAGGGGCGGTCATCTTCATTGCCCGTACAAATGGTGAAGGTCAAGGGGTCAATCATAATATCGTGATGAGGAATACCGTATTCATTGACGCAAAACTCAATGAGTCGTTTCGCCACCCGTACTTTGTCTTCCGTGGTTTTCGCCATGCCTGATTCTTCAATGGTTAGCGCAATGACACTGGCCCCATGCGCTTTAACGAGCCTTAAGCGTGCATGAACAGGGGCTTCGCCATCTTCAAAGTTAATTGAATTTAAAATCGCCTTGCCTCCATACAAAGCCAAAGAGGCTTCAAGCACAGGGATTTCCGTGCTGTCAATGACTAAGGGAAGGCTGCTACTGCCTCTCAGACGAGTGAGAAAAGCAGTCATGTCGGCGACTTCATTACGGCCGACATAAGCCGTACAAACGTCTAAGGCGTGGGAGCCTTCTCGTTCTTGTTCAAGGGCGATTGACAGGCAAGTGTCCCAATCTTCGGCGGCTTGGGCGTCACGAAAGGCTTTGGATCCATTGGCGTTACAGCGTTCACCAATGGCGAAATACGCGTTTTCCTGACGCAAGTCCACCGCTGAATACAAGGACGCCACTTGCGGAATTTTTTCGACACTTCGGGCTTGAAACGAAGGTCGTGCATGATTTTTAGATAAATGGTGTGATGACAACATGGTATCCAACGCGCGAATGTGTTCAGGCGTCGTTCCACAACATCCCCCAATCAAGTTGAGCTTGTATTGCTCAATAAACGCTTTGAGGTGCGTGGCGAGCTGTTCTGGGGTTAAATCATAATGTGTTTTACCCTGCTTTAAGCAAGGCAAGCCCGCATTCGGCTGAAGGAAAATGAATTGCTCCCATCCTTCAGCGAGCTGTTGCAAGTGCCTTTCCATTTCAACAGGGCCCGTGGCACAATTCATACCCAGCGCATCGACCTCTAAACTCGCTAAGATCGCCATCACCGCGTTAATATCGGCCCCTACCAGTAGCGTGCCTGTGGTTTCCACCGTTACTTGCACAAAAATGGGAATATACCCCTCGCCGTCCTCTTCGATTCGTGCTTGCTTACAGGCTTCCACGGCGGCTTTAATCTGTAGCGTGTCTTGACAGGTTTCAATCAAAAAGGCATCAATGCCTCCAGCGAGCAAGCCTTGGGCTTGCGTTTTAATCCCTACCAATAGTTCATGATACCCAATATGCCCCAAGCTCGGTAGTTTCGTGCCTGGTCCGATACTGCCGAGCACATAGCGAATTTTACCGTCTTTTTGCGTGGCTTCATTCACGCATTCACGCGCCAACACGCCAGCGAGTCGGCTGAGTTCAAAGGCGTCGTCTTCTAAGCCGAATTCGCCTAGGGTAATGGTGGAAGAACCAAAGCTGTTGGTCTGGATGCAGTCCGCGCCTGCGTCCAGATAGCTGTGGTGAATTTGTTTCACGAGATCGGGGCGGGATTTATTCAAGATTTCCGTGCAGTTTTCGCAGTTGAGGTAGTCGACTTCAACGCTGAGGTCCATGGCTTGCACTTGGCTACCCATCGCGCCGTCGCAAAGCAAGGTGTGGCGGTGTAGAGCATCGAGCAACGGCGAGGGTTTAGTTTGTATTGTCATTGGAATAACTCAAAACGTCTTGTATTGCACTTATAAATTCAAGAGGAGGGTAGGTCTTGAGAATCTCGCCAATATTTTCAGGAAGAAGATCCCTATAGGCTGTAAGAATTCCTCTTCTACGTGCTTGAAGATTTTTGCAATTTAAACCTAATTGTTGAACGGTTGTTTTTCCGAACTCTGTTTTACCTATCATCTCACCATTAGGTAAAAATTGGAAATTTTTTAAGCATTTAGGTTTTAACGGATGAATAAAAGTGTTTTCACAATACCAGTCATCTTTTTTATGACCACAGGATTCACTTTTATTATTACCATTACAAGAAGCTAGTAAATTATCATAATCTAAAGATTCTGTAGGAAATTTAGATTGTGGTTTGATATGTTCAATATGACTGTTTTCGGTATCAATTTTCTTCTCACAATAGCAACAGAGATGCTCTTGTTCGTTAAGTAAAGATGTTTTAATACGACTTTTTACATCTAATTTTAAATCTTTATACCTCTTGTGGGGGTTTTTACGTTTGAAGTCTTCTAATTCAAACAGAGAGTCCCCTTTTACAATATGTCGCATTATTTATCCAAGACCTCATAGCGACGAATCCAAGCTTCAATTTCACTATATTCAGTATCATCGATAACTTCCGTCTTCAATTCAACTAACTTTTTTTTGGCTTCTTGTAATTTTTTTTCACGAATAAGTTTAAATATTTGGGAGAATTTTTCTTGAATTTCTTTGGGACGAGTCCTTTCAAGCCCCATAAAATCTTCTAAAATACGTTCGGATGTATGCCCATAGGTATTCAAACCCATTTCCACAGACATTGCACCATTTTCCTGTTTTAAGCAAAACAATTGTTCTGGCTTGGTTTCAGTCAAAATAAAAGGGGAATGGGTTGAAATAAAAAATTGGATATTGGGGAACGTGTTGCGTAGGCGTTGTACAACAACTTGTTGCCATTTAGGATGTAAATGCAAGTCGATTTCATCAATCAATACGGCACCTGTACCTTCAAGTGGATTGTCAAGATTAGGGTTTGCAATGGCTAAACGTCTCGCTAAATCGCCAATTAACGCCATAAAACATTTTTCACCATCAGAAAGTTGTTGAATGGTAATTTCTTCACCCTGCTTGGAAACGACCATGCGAAGCTTGGGTTTACGCTTGATTTTAAAACCTTTAAAATCAGGCATAAAGGATTCCAGTGCATTTCTAACCGCTTGCAACTGTTTATCAAAGCTTCGTTCCGCTTCAGGGAGCCTACTATTCTGTTCATTTTCTTCATCTTCTTTGGCTCTAAACCATTCAAAAAACAGCCTAAAGTTTGAGCCTTTTTCAAAAGCTTGCTCATAAGCAGAAAAGATGTCAAAGCTGTGTTTCGTTCTGATTTTAAGCGGAACATCATTCACGACACGATCCACACGATAATAACAGAATAAAGGAAGGTTTGATTTAGATAAAGGAAGGTTTGATTTAGATAAAGGAAGGTTTGATCTAAGGCTATTCTCGTACGTTAAGTGTTCGTTTATTTGATGAACAAGCGAATAAAGTCCTGCTAAATCTTGGTTACTAATCCTCCCAAAATTATCAGGCTCTTTAGACTTCCACTGATGTAAGCAAAAACTATATACTGGATAATCATGTATTTCATTATTATAAATATATGTAAAACCCAAAGATAAGCGTAAAGAACTGTATTTTTTACCGTTTTGGATGTCATATTCTGTATCGATGGGTGTGCCTTTAGAACGAATGTTGACACTTCGTTTTGTCACCCATGAAAGCATTAACGCAATGGCATCTAAAACAGTGGTCTTACCTGAACCATTCACACCGTAAAATACATTCAAATGTCGATCAAACTCAAGATCGATCTCGTGAATACTTCTAAAATTGCGTAATTCTAATTTTGAAATTTTCATTCTCACGATCCTTTTTTCAACGAGTCTTTTTTAAGTGTATCATGCTAAAGCACCCTCTCAAAATACTGATCAATATCGAATGCCTTTGAAATGTTGTACCTCTAAGGTGGTGTAGCTGGTCATGGAAAGGAACCTCTTGATTCTGGGGGACGGGCGTGATGATGCTTCCCATTCTACCATGAATCTCGCCGTCGTTTTTCTAAAAAGCGCACCGTTCATAGAACCCCCTGCGCTTTCTACCGTTTTGACACGGTCTACACCTTAAGGTGAAGGCAGGCGGTGTGAAAGTTCGCCATACTGTAAAAAGCGTGTCACGACGAAAGACGCCCTCGTGACGGCACCTGAAATTTTAAACCTTTTATTTTCTAATCGGGTTTTACCCTTAACACCGCACCCATGAAGAGAGAGAAAAAGCGCGCAAGAAAGGCCACATCGATATGTTGAGATCCTTATACACCGCCGCCACAGGCGCGACGACCCAACAATTTAATATGGATATTATCGCCAACAACGTCGCCAACGTCAATACCACAGGGTATAAAAAAGCACGGGCTGAATTTCAAGACTTAATGAACCAAACCTTTTCCTCCCCAGGGGCCTTAGGCAGCCAAGGCACCATTGACCCCGTGGGCGTTCAAGTGGGGCTAGGGACTCGCGTTTCCGCCACCCAGCGTGATTTTATTACAGGCCCCATGATTCAAACCGCCAATCCCCTAGACATGGCCGTTCAAGGCGACGGATTTTTTCAAATTCAGCTCGACAGCGGACAAATCGGCTATACACGAGACGGCACCTTTAAACGAGACGGCAACGGCAGTATTGTGACCTCTGACGGCTTCCCGCTTATTCCCCAAATGACGATTCCCCAAGATTCCACAGAAATTGTGGTCGGCACCAACGGCACCGTTAGCATTCGCAATGCCCAAGGCGCCTTTCAAGAATTAGGGCAAGTTCAGTTGGCCCGCTTTGCCAACCCCGCAGGCTTAGAAGCACAAGGCAGAAACCTCTACACCAATACCCCCGCGTCAGGAGACCCCGTGGTCGGACAGCTCGGGCAAGGGGAATTCGCCAAAACCACGATTGCTCAAGGCTTTGTGGAAAATTCAAACGTCCAAATCGTGGAAGAATTGATTAATCTCATTACCGCACAACGCGCCTTTGAAGCCAATTCCAAGGTCATTAAAGCGGGTGATGAAATGTTGCAAACCGTGAATCAAATCGTCTAATTATACGGTTTGAAATAATCCAAAGGAGCCTGCTTGGCATGATACCGCGTTGTCTTCAACCTAGGCGAGCGCTCTGTGCAGGGACGCTGTTATGGACACTGCTGGGAGGGCTCCTTTGGGGACTTCGCCTTCCCCCTGCGGAGGCGGAACAATGGGTGGATGTCACGCGCGTGCAAGCACAAAGCGAGGCGTTTTTTCAAGAATCGACGCAAGCGTATTGTCAGCGTCAAGGACAAAAGACCTGTGATTTTAAAATCGGCCTTGCCTTGCCTGAAACACGACGCTTTAAACTGCTGAATTTTCTAGAGCATGAAGCCCTTCGCATGGAAGCGCTGGCACCGATGAGTGAGTCCCTGTTTCGCCTAGGTTACGGGACCTTCACGGTGGACGTCTATGGGATAGATTCCACACGTCGACAACGCTTGGTCTTACCCGTGCAGGTCAAGCAAATGGTAAACGCGTGGCAAGTGCTAGACAACATCCCCGCAGGAAGCGCCTTGGCAGGGCATGTGCAAGCCGTCCAAGTCGCGGTAGCCCTGAGAGAAGTCCCACAAATTCTACAGAGCCAAACACTCCCAGCCCATGCCAAAGCCCGAAGCCTCTTACGCGCAGGGCAAATGCTCACCCAAGGGCAAGTGCAAATCCCCCCCTTAGTAAGCGCATGGCAAGGGGTTAAAATTATTGTGGAAATGCAGCAAGGCAGTAGCAACCCCCTTCGCTTGGTTATGGACGGAAAAGCCCTACAAAGTGGCGCACTGGGCGACGTCATTAAAGTGCAACAAAAAGGCTTTCAAGAAAAAGTCTACCAAGGCGAAGTCTTGCCCAATGGGACGGTCTTGGTCAAATTGTAGACCCCAAAAACCCCTAATCGCAAGCGAAAACCAGCGCCAAAAGACCCCTTACAACAGTAAGGAGTCTCTGTGATGAGCGAGGGGGAAACCCTTTCAGGTGAGGTTTGAATGATTTAATCTTTGGGGAAAAGATCATTCCCCTCCTTATCCGTCATTTGTGGAATCTTAAATTGCTTGCGTAAACCCTTCGTATCTTTGATAAACTGATGGACCTGTTTGCTTTCATCCCCACCGCGCATCGCCTGAATTTCAGATTGTCCAAGAATCCATTCTTCAGAATTTTTCAAATTAGTAACGATTTCAAGTGCTCCACGAAAACCACGACCATAACCAAAGGTCGTTTCAATTTGACGATCTTTGTCATAATTAAAGAGTGTTACAGAGGTTCCTCCTTGGCTATAGTCGATACTTAAGGCCGTCTCTTTTTTTGTTTTCGGGTGCTGATATGTTCCTTTTTGAACCCAAACCGTTTCTTCAACGCCCTCAAATTTCCTTTTTATTTGTTTAGGTTTTTCTAACTTGAATTTTTTTATATTTTGAAGTACGAAGGTACCCCCTTCTTGACTTATCGCATCCTCTTTCTGTTGCTCTGACCCAGTTAGAGACTCTAAAGATTGGGAGTATCTATTTCTTTCAACCTTAGCGCGATCCTTAGCACTTTGAATTAATGGATTTAAATAATTAGAAACATTTGTTTCATTTGTTTCTAGATCATCAGGAGCTAGAGAAGTATATTCCACGATTTCAGCGGATGTAATTTTCTGGTCACCATTGGGATCAAAAAAACCAAAATTCTTTAAAATTAAAATATCGACAGCAGGATTAGAGTTTTTCCCAAGCCACGTCTTTAATTCTTCTTTTTCTACACCACCACTGTTATTTGTATCTATACGGTCTATATTTTTAAAGAAAAAATCAAAGGTTGCTTTAATGGAAGGGACTGAAGGCATGGTTAAGATCCTTTTTATATTGTTATACTCTTGAAGGGGAGATTGTTTTAAATAAAAGGTTTATGAGCCTTTATATCTTAATAAATACAAAAACAATCTTAAAATTGCCCCAAGGGGTCTGCTTTGTTACCCAAATGGGGCAAGCCGTTACATTGCGCTTTTTTTGAGGAGGGCTTCACACGAAAAACTTGTGTTAAAATAAAAGCATTCCCTTTTTATCTGTTTCACAGGAGGCTCCCCATGGCAAAAGACCCCACCTTTGATGTGGTTTCTGAATTTGACCTTCAAGAACTCACCAACGCCGTCGACCAAAGTGTTCGAGACATCAACGCGCGCTTTGACTTAAAAGACACGGCCACGGAACTGCTCTTAAATAAAGACGACATTACCATTACCACCGCCACCGAATTTTCCTTGCAAAACGTCTTGCAAATTCTGGAAGAAAAACTCGTCAAACGCGGCTTAAGCCCCTTTTTATTGGACACACAAAAAAACGCCGTTGAACATGCCTTGGGCGGACGCATACGGCAGGTCATCCCCCTCAACAGTGGGATTGATCAAGCCTTGGCCAAAAAAATCGTGGCCGAAGTCAAAGACATGAAGCTCAAGGTGCAGGCCTCCATCCAAGGGGAACAAGTCCGCGTTAGTGGTAAAAATCGTGATGATTTACAAGCCGTGATTGCACAATTAAAAAATCAAGCCAGCGATTGGGAAGTCCCCCTTCAGTTTCAAAACTTCAGATAAACGAGAGCGCTGTTTATGACCCCTACCGACATGACCTTGACGGATATGAATCCGAGTACGGCCATCGCCTCTGCTGTTTTAAAGGTGGAGGGCCTCTCGATTGGTTTTCCTCACCCTATGCATGGCGCGTGGATTCCCTTGGTGCAGGATCTTCATTTTCAAATCGCGCCAGGGCAGATTCTAGGCTTAGTGGGGGAAAGTGGTTGTGGTAAAAGCTTAACGAGTCTCGCTATTTTGGGATTATTACCGCCACCAGGGCGTATTTTATCTGGATCCGTCCAACTCAACGGCGTCACGCTCAACACGCTTGCCCCTGAAGCGTACCGCCGCCTAAGAGGCAAAGACATCGGTTTTATCCCGCAGGATCCGCTGTCCGCTTTAAACCCCGTCTACACCATTGGCAATCAACTCGAAGAGATTCTCATCACCCACACGACTTTAGACGCGCCTGCTCGTCACCTTCGTATGCTTGAATTGTTAGACGCTGTGCGCATTTCCACAGGCGAAGCGCGATTAAAGGCGTATCCTCATGAATTTTCAGGGGGTATGCGTCAACGGGTCTTAATTGCCATGGCGCTGGCCTGTACGCCCAAGCTCCTGATTGCGGATGAGCCCACCACCGCCTTGGATGTGACCGTACAAGCCGATATTCTCAGCCTGATTCAAGACTTATGCCGTGACTTTCAAATGGCAACCCTACTGATCACACATGACATGGGCGTAGTGGCGGAAGTCTGTGATCACGTGGCCGTCATGTACGCGGGGCATTTGGTTGAAACTGCGGCGGTGGATGATCTTTTTGCGTCACCGCGGCATCCTTACACCTTGGGCTTATTACACAGCATCCCCCGACCCAACATCGCCACCCTTAGCTCCATTGAAGGCATGCCCCCTACGATTTCAAACTTACCTGAAACGGGCTGTCGTTTTATAGACCGCTGTGCTCGCGCGGATGCCCTCCTTTGCTCCACGGATGAGGCCTTAATCCTAAAATCCGTTGGCTTGGGTCATGAACATCGTTGTATTAGGTCCTGTTGATAATTCGTTAAAATCCTCAAAACTATGTTATACTATGGGTATCTTTATTTAATAAACGAGGAAGCCCCCTCCGTCCATGTCCGATTTGGAAAACGCGTTAAACCCTGACCCTCTGCGAGTCGTGGCTCGTGCAGAATCTACGAATGACCATGCCAAACACGCCATGAGTGCGGTCTTGGTGGCGATGTTGGCCAACGCGGTAATTGCCTTTGCTAAATTAGGCGTCGGTTTTTGGGTGACTAAATCCACCGCGCTCATTGCGGAAGGCCTCCATTCTTTGGCGGATGCCTTTAATAGCGTCACCCTACTCATTGGTTTAATACAAGGCAAGCGCCCTTCGGATCGTTCTCGACCTTACGGCTATGGCCTAGAAACCAATTTATGGGCCTTGCTTGCGAGCTTTATTTTATTTATCAGTGCTTTGGTCTCCGTCATTATGGGGTGGCAACGGCTTCAGCATCCCCCTGAAATTCTTGAAAATGCAGGCTGGGGGGTCTTTATCCTAGTGCTGTCCGTTATTTTTGAAGTCTTTGCACTCTCTGCGGCCTCTCGTTCTATTTTACTAGAAGTGGGAGAAAATGCGGGAGCCTTTCAACTTATTCCAACCGCTTTTCGGCATATTAAAAAAGTCAAAAGCCCCACCACACGATTTGTTTTTTTTGAAGATTCCGTGGCCTTATTGGGTGCCTTGATTGCGTTAAGCGCGATTTTACTCGGTGAGTCGGGTAAACTTTATGGCTGGCTTCCTTTTGAAATGAGTCATTGGCCCGATGCAATTGCCTCCATCGTGATTGGGGTGTTGCTTTTGATTTTGGCCATTAACTTATTTAGTTATAACCGTAGTTTTTTAACAGGGGTGGCGGCATCCGCTGGGGTGGAAGACACCTTACAAGAATTGATTTTAGAAACCAACGGCATTTCAGCCATTATTGATTTTAAAACCATGGACCAAGGCATTAATGGCTTGTTTGCCCAACTCAAAGTGGAAGTCGAACCTGATATTCCCATTCGAGACGTCGATGATATTATTGAACATCTTAAAACGCGAATGCAAAAGCGAGTACCTACTTTGCGGGACGTCATAGTTGAAGTCGTGGCCGATGAAAGCGAAGAACATTGGAAAGCAGTCTTTCACAAACTCATTGACGAAGCCGAAAATAAGACCTTAATTCGCCCGAGTGAAGCCAAGATTTTTAAAAATGTGTTTGATTTTTCAGAATGCCAATTGTGGGATGTGATGATCCCTCGAACCGATGTCATTATGGCTGAAGTGGGTATGACGGTGGGCGAAGTGGCGGATTTACTGGTGGAGTATCGGCATTCGAAGCTTCCTGTTTATAAAGAAACGGTCGACTGTTTGGTGGGACTCGTGCATGAACGTGACGTCTTAAAATGTCTACGCGAAGGGCATGCCGATTTTCCTTTATTGCCGTTGTTACGAGACATGCCGATTTATCCTGAAAACAAAGTCTTGAGTGATATTTTAGAAGATTTTAAGCGTGACCGCTTTCAAATGGCAGCCATTGTGGATGAACATGGCGGATTCGCGGGAATGGTCACCATTAGTGATGTCGTCGAAGAATTGGTCGGTGCCTTATGGGAAGATGAAGAAGAAGCCGAAGAAGTCGACTTACTGGAATTGTCCCCTGTTTTATGGCAAGTGGCGGGGAAATATGAAATTGAAGACCTCAATGAAACGCTCGATATCAGCTTACCTGTGGATGAATTTCAAACCGTCGCAGGCTTTGTCTTTGGCTTATTGGGACGAGAACCCCAAGTGCAAGACGCCGTTCAATTTGAAGATTTCACTTTTACGGTTCAAGAACTTGAAGGCTTGCGTATTAAGACGCTTCAACTGGCTTCGCCTTATCCCTTAGAGCGAAAAACCGCCTAAGCCCCCTCCCCTAAAGGCCCACCTTTAACGGTCGTATGGAACCCAGATGGTCGCGAATCAAATTAAAAAAGCCTCGTTTGCGGTGTGGGTTAGAGTTTGGAGACCCCTGTCAAACAACAGGTGGGTGCCTTAAGCTGTATTGCTGTTTCCAACCGTGAAATGAATCAACCGCCTCTATCAAAAGGGGTGTTGGTCTACGTTAACACAGACGTCTTCAGGCTCCCGAGGTTCATAAATGTAGAGTCCAAACTTTAGAACGCCACACCCGAGGCTGTAAACCCATTGTGACAAAGTTTTCAATGTTTTTCAAGTCTTTTCTTGAAACGTCCTGACCAATTCATCAATCACGCGGGCATCTAAAAGCGTAGAGGTATCTCCCAGTAAGGCGTAATCCGTTTGGTCACGAATGTCTCCTTGTGCAATTTTACGTAGCAGACGCCGCATAATTTTACCTGAACGGGTTTTCGGGAGTTGTGGCGTAATTTGTTGGCCTTCCAAACGAGCAATCGATCCAATGTCTCGTCGAAGCAAGGCATTGAGTTCCGCTTCAAAGTGATCGGGATCCATCGTTTCTTGAGGGTTTAAAATAATAAACGCGTACAAGCCTTGCCCTTTTAAATGATGCGAAATCCCCACGACAGCGGATTCAATCACGGCAGGATGCTCATTAAGCGTGGCTTCAATTTCAGCGGTGCCTAATCGATGCCCCGACACATTAATGACATCATCCAAACGGCCTTCAATCCAGTAGTCACCCTCTTCATCTCGATGCGCCAAATCGCCTGTACAATAATAAGGCGGAAACATCGAAAAATAGGTGTCCTTAAAGCGCGCGTGATCGTTCCAAATACTACGGGCTTGCCCAGGCCAAGACTGCTGAACACACAAGGCCCCTGAGACTCTCTTTCCCTGTTCCCACACGACTTCCTGCCCATTGGGGTCCATTAAAATAGGCTGAATCCCAAAATAGGCTTGCATGGCGGAACCCGCTTTTAAATCATTCACCCCTACTAAAGGGGTCAGCACATGCCCCCCCGTTTCCGTCTGCCAATAGGTATCAACAATAGCGCATTGTGATTGTCCCACCGTGTGATAATACCATTCCCACGCCTCAGGGTTAATCGGTTCGCCGACGGAACCTAAAATACGAAGGGAAGACAAGTCATACGGCTTGACCGCGCCTTCTCCAAATTGCATAAGGGTTCGAATCGCGGTAGGGGCCGTATAAAATAGATTCACCCGATGCTTTTCCATCACTTGCCAAAAACGGCTGGCAGTAGGATAGGTGGGGATGCCTTCAAATAAAAGCGTCGTCGCCCCTGCGGCCAAGGGACCATAGACCATATAGCTATGGCCTGTAATCCAGCCAATATCCGCCGTACACCAAAATACTTCGCCCGCTTGGTAATCAAACACGTGTTCAAAACTTTGTTGGACGTACAGTAAATACCCCGCCGAACTATGCTGTAAGCCCTTGGGCTTCCCCGTAGAGCCTGAGGTATACAAAATAAATAAAGGATTTTCCGCCGAAACCACCGCTACGG
>JBIJBR010000055.1:0-8923 GCA_044345135.1 Vampirovibrionales bacterium | reverse complement strand
AGAAAACTTGTTTAAAGACCTTAAAAATTTCAGGCGAATGGCAACCCGTTACGATAAATGAGATGTGGCTTATTTGTCTTTTGTTCATCTTGCTTCTGTTTGTTTATGGCTTAAGTAAATGTCGACACTACCTAAAGAATGTTTTAAAGCAAAACTAATAAGAATCCCCCACAAGAATGCGGGGGAGACGAAAGCGAAGTCTGTTAGGAAGGTTATACGCTTAAACGGATAAAGAGGCGAGCATACTGACCCGCCGTTCATGGCGTTCGCCTTCAAAACGGCCATTTAACCACGCTTTTAAAATCACAGTGGCATAGGCGCCCGATAAGAAGCGGCCTCCCATACACAAGACATTAGAATCATTATGTTCACGACTGAGTTGTGCCAAGTAGGCATCGTGGGCGTGAACAGCCCTGACCCAAGGGAAGCGATTGGCGCCAATGGCCACTCCTACCCCAGAACCACAGGTGATTAAGCCTTTTTCAACCTTGTTTTTTTGCATACTGAAGGCCAGTTCCGCCGCGACAGAGGGGTAATCTACTTTTTCCGTTTCGCTGAAGCACCCAATATCGATCACCTCGTACTGGTGTTGGCGTAAATAATCGACTAAAATAGACTTCAAGGCAAAGCCTGCATGATCACTACCGACAATAATGCGTTTGTCTTGCATCATTAAGCCCCTTTCTTTGAAGCAGGAACGTTTTCAGGTTAGTTGTCGTGATGTTTATGGTCGTGACCGCAATCATGACCTTCTGCATGGTCGTGACATAAGCCTAAATGTTCATGTAAATCTACTTCAAAATCCATGGTTTCTAGTTGTGAAACCACTTTGTTAAACTCTTCTTCATCTTCAATGGACTCATAAACCCGTTCACCATTTTCCATGGTGACTTTCATGACCACAAATTCTTCATCATAACCCGATTCAGGATCTGGGGTTTCTAAAGATTCACCTTGATATACCAGTAAAGCATAGATATTTCCGTCAATATCAAATTCTTCAACAGGTTCAAAATAATGAACATTGCCTTCTTCATCCGTGGTTTCAACCACATCGACTTCACGCAAGGTGTTTTTTAGTTCGGCATCATCAAATCCAGTCATGAAGATTTCCTTTTGCTTAAGCGAATAATTAGGATGCTAAAAAATAGTCTATCTTTTCTAATTGAAACACAAACTTTCAGAATTACAAGCGATTTACCCCTTCATTTCAGGGCGTAAACGAGCCCTGTTGACGTAAAAATTCATACAATACCACCGCTACAGCGTTGGACAAATTATGACTGCGAACCCCTTCCACCATAGGAATACGAAGGGCGTGCGTGCCATGTTTTTCAATAAATTCCGCAGGCAATCCCGTCGTCTCGCTCCCAAATACAAGGAGGGCTTGTGGGGGAAACTGAACGTCCCACAGGCTTTGTTCTGCCTTTGCACTCAAATAATAAACAGGCGTTTCTGGTGGATGTGCCTGAATGACGTCCGTGAATTCATAGGTATGAATGGGTTGAAGCACATCTTGATAATCCATGGCAGAACGTTGTAAACCTTTATCATCTAAGCGAAAGCCTAAGTGCCCGACCAAATATAAGGCGGAGCCTGTACACGCCGCCAAACGCGTGATATTGCCCGTATTTTGAGGGATTTGCGGCTCCACTAAGACAATAGTCGCACCGCTTGAAGGCTTTAAGTATGCTGAAGACAAGTCTACTGAAGGGTACAAGGCCTTTTCTTCATCGGTCATAGACATTTGTAAGGGAGCGCGATGAGGTTTCATTCTTTACCGTATGGCCGAAACACGGCCATCATATTCAGTGATTTCCAAGACTTTGGCATAGGCAGGATTCGTTAAAATACGTTCCGCGCCAATCACCACACAAGACAGCGGATCTTCCGCAATATAAACAGGGACGCCGACTTCTTCATGAATACGGGCGTCTAAACCGGTGAGCAGGGCGCCTCCTCCCGCTAAGACAATGCCTCGATCCATAATATCCGTGGCCATTTCAGGAGGGGTCATGGCAAGGGTGCTTTTAATCGCAAGGACAATGGTTTTCACAATAGGGGCCAAGCATTCTCTTACTTCAGAGCTTGTCACCGTCGCTGTTGCAGGCAGCCCTGTGCTTAAATCAATACCACGAACTTCCATTTTTTCTTCAGGGGTATCGTCGAAGGCACTGCCTAGCGTATGTTTCATTTTTTCGGCAGTGGGTTCTCCAATAGAAAGGTTATGTTTTTGCTTGAGATAAGTCTGCAAGGCCTCATTCATTTGATCTCCCGCGACGCGTAGGCTGTCTCGAACGACAATGCCATTTAAGCTTAAAACGGCAATTTCCGTGGTGCCCCCGCCAATGTCTACAATCATAGAACCTGTGGGTTGATCCACCGGCATGCCAGCCCCAATGGCTGCGGCAAGTGGCTCATCTACAATATAGACGTAACGCGCATCCGCCGAAAAAGCCGCGTCTCCCACCGCGCGACGTTCGACTTCGGTGGCCTCACTGGGCACACAAATCACGACACGTCCTAAGCCACTGCTGAAAAGGTCATTCTCCCCTTCCGTGACTTTGTTAATAAATTCACGCAACATGGCCTCCGCCCATTCAAAATCAGTGATGACGCCTTCTTTTAAAGGACGAATGGAACGAACATTGGCGGGGGTGCGTCCCATCATGGCGCGGGCTTCCAAGCCGACGGCCAAGACTTGAGGGGGATTTTGATTGGTGTCAATCGCTACCACCGAAGGTTCACATAAGACAATGCCTTTTTTAGAAGAGCAAATCAAGGTGTTGGCGGTTCCTAAATCGATGCCTAAATCCTGTGTTTCAAGACGATTACCAAACCAATTCAGCCAATTAAACCAGTTCAAAAATTTCACGATATAGAAGCTCCTTGATATCTAAAAAAGTGTACGTCCTCACCCTATTCATCAAGTGTATGACAAGCCTTCTTAAAGTACAAGTAGTTCAAAAGTGACCTTTTCTTTCTCTTAAAGCACAAGTTCTTTCTCTTAAAGCACAAGAAAAAGCTTTGAAAACAGCCATGGCTTTGATATAGTGTTTTTTATTTCATTATTATGATTGATGATTACGTTATTCCCAATGAAATCAGGAAAGGCTTATAGGGTGCTTACGATTTATGGTTTAAATCCATAAAAATACCCCAAGATATTCAGGTGCTTCGCTTATGGCCAGATGTTTTTCAAGACCTACTTTTTATTATTTATGATTTGGATTTTGGTCCAAATGTATTTAAAAATTAATCTCCTGTTTTAATGGCCTTATAACGTTTTATTTTTGCAAAGAAAGTGCTTGTTATGTCCAAGATTCATTCTGAAATCATCCCGATTGATTCGACTCAGGAAACCCCTCATATGAACCCAATACAACCCAATAGTCGACTGGCGAGCTTGCCGCTTTATGTCTTTGCAAGTCTTGAAGGCCTCAAGCAAAGTGTGAGAGACAGCGGATTGTCACTCATTGATTTAGGCATGGGTAATCCTGACCAGCCGACTCATCCTGATATTTTAAATGCCTTGCATCATGCCATTTTGGATCCTGATAATCACGGCTACCCTAGTTTTAAAGGCAAGGCGTCGCTTCGTGAAGCCATTTCTCAGTGGATGCACCGTCGTTATCATTTGTCGTTAAATCCCAATACGCAAATCCTTCCTTTAATTGGCTCTAAAGAAGGCATTGCCAACCTGATTTTGGCGTACTTGGAACCTGGGGACATCTGCTTGGTCCCTTCCTTGTACTACCCGACCTATATGCGCTCTACCGTCATTGCAGGGGGCACACCTTATTTGATGCCCATGAATGAAGAAAACCATTTTCTCCCTGATTTAGACGTCATTCCTGAAGCCGTGTGCGCCAAAGCGAAAATTATGCTATTGAACTACCCTAATAATCCCACAGGCGCCGAAGCCACGGAAGAATTTTACAAAAAAGCCATTGCCTTTGCTAAGAAGCATCGTGTGGTGTTGGCGACGGATATGGCCTATGGGGAAATTGCCTTTGATGATTATAAGCCGTTGTCCATTATGGAGTTTGAAGAGGCGCGAGAGGTGGCCATTGAATTTCATTCCTTTTCCAAGACCTTCCATATGGCAGGATGGCGCCTAGGCTTTGCGGTGGGCGCAGAACCCGTCATTCGTAACCTGTATTTAGGAAAAACCACCATTGACTACGGCGTGTGTAACGCCATTCAAGATGCAGGCACCTATGCTCTGAATCATGCGGAGCGACTGATTTCACCCATGTGTGCCATGTATCAGGAACGACGAGACTACCTCGTTAAAGCCTTTCGGCAATTGGGGTGGGAAGTGAACGAACCCAAGTCTAGCTTTTATTTGTGGATGAAAATCCCTGCCGTGTTTACCAATTCTTATGAATGGACGGAATACCTGATGCGACAAACGGGTGTGGTGGTCACGCCAGGAGGCGCCTTTGGAGAAGAAGGCAACGGCTATTTTAGGGTGTCCTTGGTGTCTCCCTTAGATAAATTAAAGCGTGCGATACACGCCTTGCATAATAAAGCCATTCATTACCATATGACGGCCCTTTAGCCCCTGCGTTAAGTCGCTTTATTTTAAAGGACAGCTTCCCCTAGCCATAAAGAACTATACCCTTTATAATGGGGGGTATAGTTTTTACTTCTTATGCAATCGATATAACGACGTGGGGAGCTTTTTATGTCTTTGTCAAGCATCGTGGATGTGTCTGATGTGTTTCGTCCTTTTGATGAAGAGGATGAGGATCTGGAGATTAGACGCCCTAAATTTGACGAAATGCTTAATCAACTTTCTGCTCATACGGGTTTGTTTTCGCGGACCACATTTCAAAATATTTATGGCTCTTTGGTGCGAATGGTGCGGGATCAAAGTCTTAACGGGGTGGTGGTCTTGCGTACCTTGAAGGATGAAACCTTCGACATGCTGAGTTTACCTTTGTATAATATGATGGGCTTGCATGTTTTTCAGTTGGATCAGTGCCCTTCGCCCATGACGGATGCCCTTATTTCACCGACGGTGGGCTTTATGTTGCTTTTAAGTGACAAGCTTAGTGCGGTGGTCCATTGGAATTCAGAAACCTCTCAAGCGTTTCGTATGGACCAAGGGGGCTGGAGCTTTAACCCTGCGGATGTTCGTAATTTGTCACTGCATTTGGCGGAATGGTTAGGCCATACGACGATGCATCGTGCCGTTGAACAAGCACCGATTGACGCCCGTCACGACGATAAATTGTCTTTAATTGTCTCGTCTCTTTTATCGAATTTGGAAAACCGAAATCGTGAATTGACGATGGCCCTTGAACGAGAAAAAGAACTGTCTCAACGCATGGCGGAACAAGAACGTATGGCGGCTATTGGTCAGTTGTCCAGTGTGATTGCTCATGAAATTCGGAACCCTTTGGGGCTTATTTCTTTGTATGCTGAAATTATTCAGGGGCAATTACAACAACTTGGATCAGGGGTTGACATTCCTGAAACGCTGTTTAAAAACTTAGGACAAATCAAAGAAGCCACGACGCATTTAGAAACCATTTTAAGTGAACTAACTCAGTATTCTCGACCTTTAGAGCTTCAGTGTGATGGAGTGAATTTGCAGCAGTTTATTGAAGAAGTCTGCGAATTTTACCGCCCCAAGTATGAAGAAAAAGAAGTGCGATTGTTGGTAGAACTTCCTGTCAATAAAGAAGGGTGGGAGGCGAGTGAATTTCAGGTTTCGGTGGATGCTGGACGCATGCGGCAGGCCTTGATTAATCTGTTGAAAAATGCCTTGGAAGCAACAGCTTCAGGTAAGCGGGTGGTGGTTTCTTTGGCGTGTCGTAAGGAAGACACGCATTTATATATTAAAGTCAAGGACGAAGGCGTGGGGATCCCTCAAGACAAAACCAATAAGTTGTTTACGCCTTATTTTTCGACCAAAGCGACAGGGACGGGCTTGGGTTTGGCTTATGTGCGTAAAATCATGCAGGCGCATGGGGGGACTGCTAAATTATTGTGGTCAGAAGAAAATAAGGGCTCTACGATGGCTTTATTACTGCCTCGTCAAGCGTTTAAAGGCTATTAGCTTAAAACACAAACGAGAGACGTCGTTAAGAGTCTTTTGAAAACGTTGCCTTTTATGCGCCTATAATGGACTTGATCTGTGCCAAGCTTTCTTCAAAGGGGATATTGTCTTGCATGCCTTGACGTAGAAACTGCATGAGCGGTTCATGCAATGCCACGGCGCGATCCAAATGGGGATTATTCCCCGCCACGTAGGCGCCTACCGACAGAAGGTCTTCATTTTGTTGATAGGTCACCAAGAGGCGTCTTAACTCATTGGCCAAGCTTTGATGTTCCGTGTCCGCGAGTAGGGTAAATAAACGACTGATAGACGCCCCTACATCAATAGAAGGAAAGTGGTTCCGCTGGGCCAAATCTCGAGACAACACCACGTGTCCATCCAGTAAGCCACGGGTTAAGTCGGCAATGGGTTCATTAAAATCATCGCCTTCGACTAAGACGGTATAAATGCCTGTAATACTGCCTGTTTCTCCCATACCGGTTCGTTCCAGTAACTTGGGCATAAAGGCGTACACACTGGGGGGATATCCCCTTGTGGCGGGTGGCTCCCCTGCGGCCAAGCCGACTTCTCTTAAGGCCATGGCAATTCGGGTGACGCTATCCATCATGAGTAAGACTTGCTTGCCTTCATCTCGAAAGTATTCCGCAATGGCCGTGGCCACCAAGCCTGCTTTAATTTTAACTAAGGCGGGGGCTTCGGCCGTGGCCACCACCAAGACACTGCGTTTGAGGCCTTCTTCTCCCAAGGCGTGTTGAATAAATTCCTTCACTTCTCGCCCCCGCTCTCCGATGAGTGCAATGACGTTTAAATCGGCTTTCGCATTTCGAGCCAACATCCCTAAAGTGGTACTCTTTCCCACCCCACTGCCTGCAAAAACCCCGACCCGCTGACCATAGCCTAAGGTTAAGGTGCTATCCCACGCTTTAATGCCTGTGGGTAAAATGGTGTCAATTTCTTTGCGGTAGAGTGGATTGGGAGGCGTTGCCATGGCCAAGTACTCGACCGCAGCCTTGGGAAGCGTGGTATTGGGATTCATGGGCTGCCCCAAGCCATCTAACACATGGCCGAGTAAATGAAAGCCTACCCCCACTTTAAAGGGGGTGCCCGTATTCCATACCCTTGCGCCTGGATGTAGGGCATTCATGGCCCCAAGGGGCATGAGTAATAAATGGCCATCTCGAAAGCCCACCACTTCGGTTAAAATAGGGTGCTGACGATTTCCGTCACTTTCAATTTCGCAGACATCCCCTAATTTGGCGTCGGGCCCTTTGGATTCAATCATCAAGCCCACTGTTCGTACGACTAAGCCAAAAGGGACGTCATGGGCTGCTTGACGGTTTGGTACAGTGGTGTTGGGGAATAAATCAGGAAAGACCTCGTTCTGCATAAGGAGCCTTTGTTCGTTGCTAGTCTAGATCTTACACAGGACAGGGCCATCCTGTATATCTATTGATTTTACCCCTAGCATACCATATAAAACGGGCTTATTCAGTCGGACTATAGGGATTGGCAATGGCTTCCTTGCTGGCTGCCTCGTTCGGCGAAGCAGGCATCAATCGCAGCCATAACATCCTGCCGTTGGCTGGCCATCCAAGACGGCGCAACCACGTGTTTAAAATGGCCATTGCCCGCCACCCGATGAATCACGGTGCTGGGGTGTAAGCGTTCTATAAAATCCACGCACGTTTTTACATAGGTGTCAAAATCCATACTTTGCCAGCGCCCATTGAGGTAGTCTTCCGCAATGGGGGTATGGTTCATCGCTACCAGCATATGAATTTTAACGCCTGCCACTTTTAAACGCGCCAGTTCATCGGCGGTGTGCATCATATCTGCATGCGTTTCTGCAGGCATGCCTAAAATTACATGAATACAATGGTCTAAGTGCCGTGCTTGCGTCCATTCATAGGCTTGCAAAAAATCGGCATAGCGTTCGCAACGATTCACCAGCTCCAAGCTACGGTCATGCACGCTTTGCAGGCCATATTCAACACTGACATAAGGCACTTGGCTTTTATACGTGGCAATTAAATCTAAAATTTCAGGGTTGACGCAATCAGGCCGTGTGGAAATGGCCAGGCCAATGATGTCTTCATCCACCGCAAGGGCTTCGTCATAGAGGCGTTTGAGTCGTTCAAGGGAGGCATACGTGTTGGTATTGGCTTGAAAGTACGCAATGAATTTTTGGGCCTTAAAACGGGTACGACGATGTTCAATATTTCGTTGGATTTGCTCCTTAATGGAGGTTTTGGGTTCATTGGTTCGAGAGGAAGAACCCGTTTCATCACAAAACGTACAGCCCCCAAAGCCCTTGCTCCCGTCGATATTAGGACAAGTAAAGCCTGCATCAATAGACACTTTATAGACACGACAACCGATTAAGCCTTGTAAATAGTGATTATAAGTACGATACGGCTTCGTGTTATGCAGGGCATTGGCCTCTAAGAGATAAGGGTGAGCCTTCAAAATACTTCATTCCCCATGGGTACGATCATCCTCGATATTGTAGCACGTCCAAAATGCTTTCTAAAGGCCTTGTGCCCCTATCGAATAAACGGGTGAGCCTCTACAGGAGGATGCTCCCATAGGGCTTGACGGATGCCTACCCTGTGAAAGGGACGTGATTGGGGTGAAAAAGGACTCGTGCGGTGCGCGGGCGTGACGTTCTTTTTGATTGGAGAGGGTTTGACCCACGCCATTCGTTGGAATTGGGGAATCCATGCCTCCCCTTGCATGGCTTTGGCATACAAGGGAGTGATTTTGACTTTGATGTCAGAGGGCTTATGGTTTGAAGCTGTTTTTTTTCTGTTATTTAACGTCGCCCACGGCGTGCCCGTCTTTAAGGCGACAAAG
>JBIJBR010000027.1:0-11635 GCA_044345135.1 Vampirovibrionales bacterium | reverse complement strand
TGTTCAGGGGTGAAAAATACAAGGTCTTTGGCCAGTAAGCTGTGTTGAGTGGGATGTGTTTCGCTGCCTTCATTGAAAAAGCCAAGCTTGTAGGCCAAGCGAAAAAGTAGATAGGGAGGCACGTGCAAATGTTCCGCCACCACGTGTAAGGGTATTTCTAGGTGAGCGGAACGATATTCAACCAAAGCAGTTTCTTGTGTTTTCGTTGAAATCATGAGGGGGCCTTCTGTCTCTTTTTTGACGGTTATTTTAAAGCGAAAGTCGTTGTGTTCATTGTATGATACTTCAATCGAATTGGGCAGAGGCTCTTTACTAAATTGTAACAAAGGTAACATCTTATGCAACGCTCCCTTTTGACAGGTTTGAATTATATCCATGGGGTTTGGCAAGCCAGCCTTGATGGAGCAACTTTTGAAAAGGCCTCCCCTAATAATCCTTTAGACGTCTTGGGGGATTTTCCTGATTCAGGCGAGGAGGATGTGAATCTCGCAGTCAAGGCGGCTAAACAGGCCTATCCCCCATGGAAGGCGACCCCTGCCCCCGCTCGAGGGGAATTAATGGTTAAAGTGGCTCAAGTATTAGAAAAGCGTAAACAGGCGCTTTCTCGAGAAATGACCAGAGAAATGGGGAAAAGTTGGGTAGAAGCCGAAGGCGATATTCAAGAAGCGATTGATATGGCGTACTTTGTGGCGGGGGAAGGGCGACGCTTGCACGGTTATACCACGCCGTCTGAATTGCCAGATAAATGGGCCATGACGCTTCGCCAACCCATTGGGGTTTGTGGACTTATTACCCCATGGAATTTTCCGATGGCGGTGCCGAGTTGGAAGATTTTTCCTTGTTTGCTCGCAGGGAATACGGCCGTCTTTAAGCCTTCGGAAGAGGCTCCCTTGATGGGGCAACGCTTGGTGGAAATTTTTGAAGAAGTCGGACTGCCTAAAGGGGTGTTAAATTTAGTCCAAGGTTCAGGACAAAGGGCGGGTCAAGCCTTGGTGAATCACCCTGATGTGCGCTTGATTAGCTTTACAGGATCCAGTCAGACAGGGGCAAGCGTGGCGGCCGCCTGTGGGGCTCAACTCAAACGCGTTGCCCTTGAACTTGGGGGGAAAAATGCCTGTATTGTCATGGACGATGCGGATTTAGACTTGGCGGCTCAAGGCATTGCGTGGGGTGCTTTTGGTACCAGTGGGCAACGCTGTACAGCAACAAGTCGTTTATTGGTACAGTCCAGCGTTCAAGACGCTTTAATGCAACGACTATTGGTGGAAACGGAAAAGCTTGTCGTCGGAGATACGACTGCGGGGGCGGATATTGGTCCCTTAATTCATGAGGCTCATTTGAATCAGGTATTAAGCGCGATTGAAACGGCTCGACAAGAAGGGGCTCGCCTACGTTGTGGGGGACAGCGTTTAGCCCAAGCGGGTTATTTTGTGGCGCCTACGATTTTGGATCAAGTCACGTCTACCATGCACATTGCCCAAAAGGAAGTGTTTGGTCCTGTGTTGTCTGTGATGAGCTTTGAAAGCTTAGAAGAGGCTTTGGCACTGGCGAATGATGTGGATTTTGGCTTGTCTTCTTCTATCTTTACACAGAATATGAGTCACGCGTTTAAAGCGGTAGAAGGGCTAGAAGCGGGTCTAACTTACGTGAATGCTCCGAGTATTGGGGCGGAAGTTCACTTGCCCTTTGGGGGAGTGAAACGCACGGGGAATGGGCACCGTGAAGCAGGGACGGCGGCCTTGGATATTTTTACCGAATGGAAGACCGTTTACATTGACTATAGCGGTCATTTACAGAAGGCTCAAATTGACAATCACGCTGAAAGAGAATCCGTATAAAAGGCTGGCTAACCCCTCCAAATAGAGGACGTATTCGCCAAACCCCTTAAAAAATCCTATACTAACTTGTATTAAGAGAGAAAGTAATACAGGGACGGATACTTCCATGATGAAACAACGCATTCTGTGGTGTGCTTTATGGATCGGGGTATTGGGGGCGATGTGTCTCCCGCAGGCAGACGCTTCAGGGGTGGCCTTACCCACCTTACAGTTAGGGGTGAGCAATGCCAATAGCCCTGAACAAGTCGCACAAGGCGTACAAGTTCTTATTCTGCTTACGGTTTTAACTTTAGCCCCTAGTATTTTGGTCATGACCACGGCCTTTACGCGTATTGTGATTGTCTTGTCTTTGGTCAGACAAGCCATCGGGACCCCTTCGTTGCCTCCGTCTCAAGTGATTGTGTCTCTCGCGATGATTTTAAGCTTTTTCGTGATGGCACCGACGTTTGAAAACGTAAACCAAGTGGCCTTTCAACCTTTTATGAAGGGGCGTATTTCGGTGGATGTGGCCCTAGAAAAAGCGATGGAGCCCATGCGTTTATTTATGTTTAAGCAAACGTCTGAAAAAGATATCGCCTTGTTTACGAAGCTTGCCAAGATTAAAAAGCCCAAAACTACCAAAGACGTTCCGACCTATGTCTTGCTGCCGTCTTTTATTATTTCTGAACTTAAAACGGCCTTTCAGTTAGGGTTTGTCTTATTTCTACCCTTTATTGTGATTGATATTGTGGTGTCGTCTATTTTAGTGTCGATGGGGATGATGTTCCTCCCTCCTGCCACAATTTCACTGCCCTTTAAGTTAATTTTATTTGTACTGGTGGATGGATGGCACCTGATTGCTCAAAGCCTTGTGCTTGGGTTTAGGTAACGGCCATGAATGAAGCGTTGTTTTTAGATTTACTCAAAGAAACGCTGTGGATCACCATGGTGGTGGCGGCCCCTTTATTGATAACGGGTTTAGTGGTGGGGACTTTGGTTTCTTTATTGCAAACCGTGACACAATTGCAAGAATCCACTTTGACCTTTGTGCCTAAATTGCTGATTAGTGGTGTGGTCTTGGTGGTGACGGCCCCGTGGATGCTACAACAACTTTTGGGACATACGCAAAAAATGTTCACGTTAATGCTGGAACTGGCTAAAAATGCAGGTCAAGTCGGATGAACGCTTCAACGCTTGCCGTGGGTTCCACATTGCTGCAGTGGTTGTCTATGCCTCATTTACTGGCGACGTTTTTGGTATTTTGCCGAGTCACGGGTCTTTTTTTGGTGGCCCCTTTTTTTAATCATCCCGCGCTTCCCTTACAACTACGCTTATGGTTTGGCTTAAGTATTGGGGTGATTTTTTATTTGACGCTCAATGGCCCTCAACCGATGAACGCCTTGGCTTGGATGCCGATGGATTTGGTTCATCTGTTGCCCTTTATTTTAAAAGAACTCGCCTTGGGTTTACTGATGGGTTTGGTCATGAAATATATGATGGATGCCCTTCACTTGGCGGGGGAAAGCCTTTCTCAGCAGATGGGACTCAGTATGGCCAGTGCCTTAGATCCTTCTTCTGGGGCGCAAAGTCCGATTATCGGTAATTTATTGTCTCAATATGCGTTGATCTTATTTATGGCCTTGGGGATGCATCACTGGGTGTTATTAAGTTTACATAGTAGTTTTGAATTGCTACCGCTTTCCTTTTTGCCTGACTGGACTAAAATGGGTCTTTTAAGTGAGCGTATGATTTTGGTGTCTGCGGGGATGTTTAGTACGGGCTTGATGTTGGCGGCCCCTATTCAGGCCTTGTTGTTAATGGTGGAAGTGGCTTTAGGCTACATTTCAAAACTTATGCCTCAAATGAATGTGTTTATGGTGGCGGCGCCTTTGAAAATTATGTTAGGGCTTTGGGGGATTATCACCTTTTTGCCCGCCATGCAAAGCTTTATGACGAATCATTATCAGGACCATATTAAGATCTTACGCTTTTTATTTAAAGGCTTGGGTTCCCCTTTGTGAGCCTTTAATATCAGAAAAACTTATTAAGCCTTTTCTCGGGCATCTGACTTTAATTGTTGAAGCTTTTTCAGGCTTACTTCTTTAAGTTTTTGACCACTGGCTTGCAAGTCTAAAAATGATCGACGATGCTTCCGCAAGGTATAATCTCCTTCAGTAATAGGTATCCCATAAGTCGGGTCAATCGTCGTGGCTTGGAGAGGGAACTCATTTTGAACATGAAAATTAAGATCCGTCATTAACTCAAGACGTATTAGCCCATATTTTTCTCTTATCGCCTGAATAAAAGCAGTTAAATTTTGACTTATCCCGTCATTTTTTTCATCAGGATAGACGTTTAAGGGTGTGTTTTCCATGAAAAACACAGATTGTGCCTCCTGACGTAGCGTAGGGCAGTCCTTGTTATCACCGAAGGCCATTATTTTTATTTGCTCCATCCATTGAATGTGCTTTTCTAGTTTTGCTTTGCGGTTTATTAGATTTATTTGCTCGGCTTCGTTCGTGCATGTGTCTATCTTTGTATTCAGCTGTTCTAAAATGCTATAGAGTTTTTCAAACTCTACGGTGGTCAGTGTCTTGACAATATGAAAGGTCTTGGCTGGACGAATACCTAACGCCCGAAGAGCGCTATTGTTTGGATGTTCTAAGGCTTTGGCCAGCCAATTGGAAATAAAATGCTGAAAAGCACTATAGGTTTTTTCTCTCATTTCTGTTTGGTAACGTGTATTCCAACTGACGATTTTTACAAATAAGTCTTTATTGACGGGACCACACACCAAATGGAAAGAACCTACTTCTCCTTTTTTAAACTTTTTTGGCGATATGGAAAAACACGAGTGAATCATTTCTCTTTTTTCTTTGGGGGTATGAAACCAATTCAGTGAAGAGGGTGGGGGGATTATTTTCATAACAGTTACCCTGTCTTGATGTTTAGATGAATGATATATAGATGAAAACCGCTCCATTTTAAAAGATGCTTTACATGACAGGCTGTCTAAAGGTTCACTGCAGAATTTCATCGTTCCATTTTGAGCTATATATATGAAAAGTCGCTCAGCAAGAAAAAAGATAGTCTGTTTTGAGTCTTTTTGCTAAAATGAAGACTGTGATTTAATTCATTTCATCTTGGACAACTCAACTTTTTTATTTTATGCCTTTGCCAAGTTATGAATGTTTTGAAGACGGTCCTTGTATATAGGTAGAGATGTGGAGAGTAAATCAGTATGATGAGTCGTACCATTCCTGATATTTTACAGGAAGCCCAAGCCAAGAACGTTAGTCAAGTCTGTTTGCAGTTTGTGGATATTAACGGTCGCCCGAAACATATGTCCATTCACGTGGCGCAACTTGAAAAAGCCTTAAATAATGAAATTTTATTGGATGGATCTTCAATCCAAGGGTTTCGTACCATTGAAACCAGTGATATGGCCTTTTTCCCTGACTTAGATACCTTTCAGGTCTTGCCTGTAGACGCGTCCACTTCTCGTGTCACGGCTCGTGTCATGTGTAATATCCACAACCCAGATGGGTCTGTGTTTGACGGGTGTCCTCGTGGAAATTTACAGCGCGTTTTAGAAGAAGCCAAGGCCTTAGGCTATGTGTTTAATGTAGGACCTGAGTTGGAATTTTTTCTCTTTAAAAAAGACGCCAGTGGACAACCAACGTTAGAAACGCATGACAATGCGGGATATTATGACTTAGCGCCGGATGATTTAGGTGAACATGTCCGTGCCGAAATCGTGGATTACTTACTGGAATTGGGCTTCTATATGGAAGCGGATCACCATGAAGTGGCTGAAGGTCAACATGAAATTGATTTTCGTTACGACAATGCGCTACGTCAAGCAGACAACGTGATTAATGTGAAGATTGCCACCCGTAAAATTGCGTCTAAATATGGTTTACATGCCACGTTTATGCCAAAGCCTGTTTTTGGGGTCAATGGTTCAGGTATGCATTGTAATATGTCTTTAGCGAGTCCTGAAGGCAAAAACTTGTTTGATGATCCGAATGGGGAGCATCAATTGTCTGAAACGGCTCACCAGTTTGTCGCAGGTATTTTGGAGCATGTCCGTGGCTTTACGGCGGTTTCTAATCCCACCGTTAATAGTTACAAGCGTTTGGTTCCAGGCTATGAAGCGCCTGTTTATGTGGCGTGGTCAACGGCGAACCGTTCGGCTTTGGTTCGTGTTCCTGCTAAACGAGGCGCTGGTACACGCATTGAGCTTCGCTCTCCCGATACCGCAGCGAATCCCTATTTGGCTTTTGCGGTGATGCTACAGGCGGGCTTAGATGGCATTAAAAATAAGAAATCTCCCCCTAGTACGACACAGCTTAACATCTATAAGTTGGATGAAGCGGAACGTGAGGCGTATGGCATTCCTTCCTTACCAGGGAGTTTAAATGAAGCCTTAGACTTATACAAAAATAGTACGATTGCTCGTCAGGCTTTGGGGGATCACATCTATGATGAATTCCTGAAAGCCAAAAAAGCAGAGTGGGACAGCTTCCGTACTTATGTGTCCGCGTGGGAAATTGAACGCTACATGTAGGGTGAGGAAGTATTTTTAAAGTAGACGTCAACGCACTAAATGCGAGGCGTCCGAGACATTTTGCGGACGTCGTGGCTGTGAATGATGCGACGAGGTGGGTCAAAAGGGGGAGGATTTTCAAGGAGGGGGAAATGAGGGAGGAGAAACGCAATACGTCCTCCCTTTCCCCCTCTTTGAACGGATTTAGAGGTGTTGGAGACCTTTTCCCGCGAAAAGGTCTCTGACGCCGCCAGCCAAAAACAAAGCGAGGAGTCTAGGGCTTAGGCTTTCTGTATGATACTGAGGAAGTTGATATTTTTTGTTACAAATAGTGTAGGTGTTTAAAGAATTGGATACTCGTCGTCGAAGCTCCCCTTGTTCATGCGATTCAATAGGAAAACCTCAGTCATGTGTATAAAGACAAAAAAATGGGTGGCCTTTAGTTTAGTGGAAATGCTATTGGCTTTGGGGATTACCACTATCTTGATTGGGTTATCTATTCCTATGATTCTATCCAATGCGCAGCAAACCCAAGGGGACCAAAACAAAGCGAAAGTGCAACAGCTAAAAAACGCGTTGGCCAATACCATGAATAGCCTCAGAATGGAGCAGGATGTTAATGCGTTGACCAATACCAGCTTCATGCAACGGATGAAATACACTCAACTGAAAACCAGTACTTCTCTCTTGCTTGACTTGGCGCCTAAAAATGAGTCTGGCACTGCCGCTGCTAGTGGGGGGACAAGTACCCATACTTTTACGGCGACTGAACCTGCGTATTATCTTCCTTTCGGAGGCATACTGCTTGATTTTCCGCAGAATCTTGCCACCAATTGCTCTGCCGTGGCAGAAAATATGAAGGCGTTTCGCTTTTATTATGACCCTGATGCCCGTGCGTCGGGCAATAATGATACGGTGTATTTGTATATTTACCTTAATGGAGATGTGCGCACTTTGGAAACCATTAAGCCCAACACCTGTACCGCGGTTACGGCGACGCAAGCCCGTATTGCAGGAGCAGACCCGTCTTATCTGTAAACGTAGGTCATTCATGGCGCTTCAACTATTTCCAAATTTGCCTCTAATCGATTTTTTTTATAGACTAGCTCTATCATTAGTCTGTTTGGTGAAGAGATACCTATGCCTTCTATTTTACCCCCTTTCTTTATTTCGGATGTGTTATGTGATTTAAATCGTCATACGGTGGTGTCTCATGCACTGGCCACTATCCGTAATACGAGCAGTTCACCCCCCTTATTTCGTCTGGCCTTACGCCAGATCGGTCATGTATTAATGACCTATGCGACAGCATCTTTGCCCAGCGTTGAAATTTCGGTTCAAACGCCTTTAACTCAGAGCCCTGCATGGGTACGAGATCCTGAAGTGCCCTTATTGATTGTACCCATCTTGCGGGCGGGCTTGGCATGGGCCGATTTGGCTTTAGAGTGGCTCCCTGAAGCGCAGGTCTTTCACTTGGGTATGGCTCGAAATGAGGAGAGTTTAGAGCCCTTCACCTATTACAATAAGCTACTGAATCACCCTGTAGCACTTGAAAAAGCGCGCGCCTTTGTCTTAGATCCTATGCTGGCCACAGGAGGGTCTGCCATAGAATCCATAAAGGTTCTTAAGGCAAAAGGGATTCCTGAGCATCAAATTACCTTTGTCTGCTTGTTGGCTTCTCCTGAAGGGATTCGAGCCCTTCACGACGCATTACCACAGGTCAAAATCATTACCGCGGGCATTGATTCACACCTGAATGAGCAGGGGTATATTGTCCCAGGTTTAGGGGATGCGGGCGACCGTACGTTTGGAACCCTTTAAAAGAAGGGTATTTGGCCTTGGGGGATGCCCTCTTTTTTGGCTAGAGCGTTTAAAATCATACAAAAAAGGGGTTTACATTCTTTTTTTTTTCGTTATTATAAAAGAACATTAGTTAAACAATGATCTAATGTAAAATAAAAAAATTGCTTAAATTCCTCAGTAGCTCAATGGTGGAGCATTCGACTGTTAATCGACAGGTTGTAGGTTCGAATCCTACCTGGGGAGTTTTTTATTTTTTGGCATGGCAGGACAATCCCTATGTCTGACACTCCTCTTCTATTACCGACTGAAAAACAAGCGTGGGTGGATTTACTCTATCAAGACGGTGGTGTTTCTGCTTTTAATACCTTTCGTCGAACCCAGCATTTTGAAAGTCTTGATTTGAGTGAGGCCTCTTTTCGGGGACTGAATCTTTCAGGCATTAACTTTTCCAATTGTATTTTGCATCACTGTGATTTTGAAGAGACGGTATTGCATGATGCGACCTTAGTCTTCGCTGAATTTGAAGGGTCTGAATGCTTTGGGACTCAATTTTTTCATGCTGATTTAACAGAAGCCGATTTTAGTCATTGCCTCATGGCTCAATGTGTTTTAGACGGTATTATTGCGCAAGAAGCCAATTTTAGTTACGCGGATTTAAATCAATCGAGTTTTATAGAAGCGGATTTAAGTGACGCGATTTTTGAAGGGGCGACCCTAAATGATACGAACTTTACAGGGGCGATTTTAAATGGCTGTAATTTTACGGATGCCTTAATGGAATTCGCTATTTTAGATACGATCACCCATGACGAAAACACCACGTGGTCTATTTATATGCCTGAAACCGTTCAATTAGAAACGGATGTTTAGAAACCAAACCCACTGTCATTGCTGTTGGGGGTATTGGTGTTGAATAGTCCGTTCATGTTATTGAGTAATGAATTCTGCATCATTTGACTAAAGGCTTGTGTATTTCCATTGGCGGGATTTGCCCCTTGGCCTTGAGGCATCATCATGGGGAGCATGGATAAAGGATTATTCATATTCATCGCCATGCCGTTGGAATTGTTATTATTCATCATCTGCATCATCATAAGTTGCTGAAGCATTTGAAAATTCTGAGTAATTTGTGCCTGGGTGAGGGGGGGGATTTCTCCCGTATTGGGAGTCGTCGTTGTCGAAGGGGAACGCTGCGAAGTGGTGGCGGTAGGAGGAGCCTCCGCCGCGGCTTTAGATGAAACGGCTGGACTGGCTTCAGAAGGAGCGATGAGCCCTTCTTTTAAGTCAGGAAGGCTCATTGTAGGGGTGTCGGTGCTTGGGGCGTTTGTCGTGAAACGTGCCGACGGATCCATGGGAGGGACTACTGGTGAACGTGGTGTTTTTGCTTCTAAAGAGGCTTCCTGTGTGGGCAGCGAAGCATTTAGACGGGGCGTGTTTACTGGCGTGGGAGCTTCTTCGGCAATAGAGCTTAAAAAGCTGAACAAGGCTTTGTTTTGTGCTTGTACCGCGACAGGGACCTTCCATTCAGGCGTTGTTTCTGTCCACGCGAGCGCCTTTTTAGTCCACATCGACTGCGGGGAAAGGGTTTGTAACTGTTCAATATAACGATGCATCAGTTCGATATGGCCTAATTCATAGCTACTTTGCGCCACTTGAAAGGTGGCTTCTAAATCATCAGGATGCTCGTCTACCCATGTTTCAAGAAGCACGTGGGCTTGACGAATTTGTCCTTGCTTTAAGGCGTTGAAGGCAATTTGACGCGTGGTCATCGGTTGAACCCTAGAAGGATTCAAGGGCGGATACGCTGGCTGATGAGAGGAAAGAGCGCTTGGCGCATTTTGATGGAGTGAAGCATTGAGTTGAGACTTGGGTGTTAAATGTAAGGACGCGGCTTGACTCGTGGGCGTGATCAACAGCCCCCAAGCGAGTAAAATACCAAAATAAAGAGGAAAGGGAAGCGCAATTTTCATGGAGAATCCCTACTATTTCATCGACTGCCTTTTTAGTATTATGCGGAAGCTTTGTCGCGACTCACACCCTTTATTTAACTGATGTTTAAGGGAGATTGAACGGAAGTGTAAGTGCTATTTTTTAGCCGCTTTGCTTGGGTTTGTGTTAGGATGAATAAGATCCCCTATTGATATCAATGAGACAAGGAGCGTTGATCCATGACTGCCTCTGCTTCCCTTCCTTCTGCCTTACAAGCTTCTGCATCGTCAGGTTTAAATTTTCAGGACTTATTGGCGCGTTTGCAAGCCTTTTGGGCGGATCAAGGCTGTGTGATTCAACAACCGTTTGACACGGAAAAAGGCGCAAGTACCATGAATCCCGCGACCTTTTTACGTGTGCTGGGACCTGAAGCGTGGAGCGTGGCCAATGTGGATCCCTGTCGTCGTCCTACGGATGGTCGATACGCTCAAAATCCTAATCGCTTACAGCATTATTTTCAATTTCAAGTGATTATGAAGCCGTCGCCTGAAAATATTCAAGAATTGTATTTAGACAGTCTCAAAGCGATTGGTATTGTCCCCGCAGAACATGATATTCGCTTTGTGGAAGACAATTGGGAATCGCCTACCCTCGGTGCATGGGGCGTGGGGTGGGAAGTGTGGCTAGACGGGATGGAAATCACGCAGTTTACTTATTTTCAACAAGCAGGCGGACTTGAAGTCAAGCCTTGTGCCGTTGAAATTACCTATGGGTGCGAACGGATTGCGATGTATCTTCAAAATAAAAATAGCGTCTATGATTTACAGTGGAATGACACCCTGACCTATGGAGATTTGTATACGCAAAATGAAATTGAATCGAGCACCTACAACTTTGAAGTCAGTCATCGCGAACGCTTGAGTCAACGTTATGACTTATATGCGGCAGAAGCCTTGGACTGCTTGAATGCCCAGTTGGTATTGCCTGCTTATGAGTATGTCTTGAAATGTTCACACGCGTTTAATTTGATGGACGCCCGTGGCATGCTGAGCCGAGATGAGCGAACCAACTATATTTTACGCATTCGTCGTATGGCGGAAGGGGTGGCCAAAGCCTATGTCCAACAACGCGAACACTTGGGCTTCCCGCTCTTGAACTAGGATGTGCAGGGCTTTCTGTCGCAAACAATGTAAACATCTGTAAACAGTGCTTTATTTCTCGCACCAATTAGAAATCAGGGGGTTTTCTCTGATTAGAAGCGAAATTTTTATGTTGCTTCTCATACCATTTAAAGGAGTGTATTCATGCGATTGATGTCTAACGTTTTACCGGCAAGTCTTGACCCACCGCAACGCCAAGGGGCCTTTATTTCGAAGGTGCAAGAACAGAATCTTGAAAAATATCTCAAGCGGGTGACGGCGAGTAATGACGCTTTACATGAACAAGTCGTTAAGCAAACGAGGGAATGTTTTAAACAATTAGAAACAACGCAGTCTGGCCTTTTGGTGGAGGTGTTTCTAGGGAAACCAAGTCGTAC
>JBIJBR010000179.1:0-3895 GCA_044345135.1 Vampirovibrionales bacterium | reverse complement strand
TTGGATTTAGATGCCTCTGCCTTGCAGTTATGCCAAACCTTTGACCGTTATGAATCCTTGGCTTTAATTGCGTATATTTTAAGACAAGACAACGCGAAAGCATGGTTAGAACCGTTGACTCGCTACTTAAAGCGTTGGCGTTTGCTCAAGCCCGATTTAACGGGGGATGACCTCATCACGCTGGGGTTTCCTAAGGGAGAAGGCATTGGGGAATGTTTAAAACGCTTACGTTTTGCGCGTATTACAGGGCAAGTCCAGAGCCGCACGGATGAAGAAGCCTTTGCTCGAGAACTCATGAAGCCCTCCGCCGTTTCGGATTCCCCACAGGAGCCTCTGTAAATGATGTCAAATCCCGTGCCTGCTTCGGAAGCTTCTTCTCTCGCGTCTGCTTCTCAAGAAACGCCTGAAAACAAAGGGAAAAGTCTGCTTGAAGCGGCAGGGCTTATGGCGATTCTACTTTTAATCGCCAAACTCGTGGGTTTTGGACGCGACATCATGGTTGCCCAAATTTATGGGTTCAATACTTTGACGGATGCTTACTACGCCGCTTTGCAATTGCCTCAATTGTCCTTAATTTTACTGGGAGGCTTAGGGGGCCCTTTTCACACAGCCACCGTGAGCGTCTTTACCGCCTTATTGAAATCAGACGGTAAGGGAGTCCTAAGCCCCACACTGAAAGCCAAGCATTTGGCGTCTACCTTAACCACGTTGACAGGGATTTTATTTACCTTATTCAGTATTGCCACGTATTTTTGGGCTTACCCGATTATGTCCTTTATTCTCGGGGTGGGGGGAACTTTGGAACCCACGCAGCATGCGGATCAACACCTTAAAATGGTAGAATTGGCGGCTTTACAGCTTAAAATTATGTCTCCCATTATTTTACTGGGGGGATTGGTTGGCTTTTTATATGGGGCCTTAAATATGCTCCATATCTATATTTGGCCCGCTTTGTCTCCTGTAGTCATGAGTGTGGTGATGATTTTGGCGCTTTTCTTTTTTGGGGGAGATGAAACAGGTGCCGTCTTGGCATGGGCGACTTTATTAGGGGCGGTATTACAGTGGGTGTTACAAGTCCCTGAATTTTTAGGCAAGGGCTTTTCCTTTATGCCGCGTCTAAAAGAATGGAATAGTCCTGAAGCGCAACAATGGTATCAGCTTTTATGGCCTGCGGTTTTAGGCTCCACCCTAGGGCAATTGATGATTTATGTGGATATGTTTTTTATGGGCTTTTTGCCTGAAGGGGCTTGGTCAGCCGTTGTTTTTTCAAACCGCTTAATGCAATTACCCTTGGGCGTTTTACAAACGGCTTTATTGGTACCGCTCTTCCCTCGCTTGGTGGCTTTGGTCAATGCGAAGGATGATCAAGGCCTTTCATCTTTACTACTGAAGGGCATTACCGTCCTATGGTTTGTGGCCTTCCCGATGATGCTCTTACTGGGGCTTGCTCCCCTTCCGTTTATTCAAGCTTTGTTTTCACATGGTCACTTTCAAGGCGATGATGCTCAACTGCTTGCAGTGGCCTTGGCGTGGCAAAGCTTGCAAATTGTACCCTATTTCGCCAGAGACACCGTGACCCGTGTCTTTTACGCCTATAAAGATTCCAAAACGCCTATGCTGGTTGGCGTGACGGCCATTGTCTTTAAGGCCTTAATGAACTATGTCTTTGTCGTTAAATGGGAAATGGGCGTTGCAGGCATTACGGCCTCCATTACCTTAGTGACCGTCTTTAACCTCGTGGTGCTTTCCTTTTTCTTAAAACGACAACATTTTCATGCGTGGCCCGTTAAAGCCCTAAGTCTTCGTTTGCTTCAATTGACGGCCGCCATAGTCCCGATGATAGGGATGCTGTATCTGTCCTTTGAAAGTTTTACTTGGCTTCCAAAAAGCTTGCAAGTTGTCCCATTGGCCTATCCCCTTTGGATTTCCATCCTTACCATTGGGGTTGGAGGCTTTTTTTACGGCGTTGTCTGCCATTATTTAGGTATTGGAGAAGTCAAAACCGTGACCTTGCAATTGCTTTATAAATGCCTCCCTTTTTTAAAGTCCTCTTCCTCCACTTAAGTATGGCTTTAAAGCCTTCTGTTTTTAAGGGGGGTTTCTCTTTTTAAACTTCATTTACTTCTTTATTGTTATTCTTGTTTTATAAACTTTTGTAAATAAAATGATTATTTTAGGTAGAATAGGAATATGATAGAATTTTTCCTTTGTGACCTTCCCCCTTGCTGACTAAGCGTCTTGGAGTTCCCCCATGCCCCTTCCTTCTCTTGAAGAAAAACCTGTCTTTGTGCAATCTTTGTTTAACCGTATCGCACCACGGTATGATCTGTTAAATAATATTATTTCTTTAGGCATGCATTGGCTTTGGAAAAATAAAGCGGTGGATGCGCTGAAGCTAAAAGCGGGACAACATGCCTTAGACGTTTGTACAGGTACGGGGGATTTACTCGGTCTTTTACTAAAAGAAGTGGGCGAACGCGGTGCGGTAACGGGGCTTGATTTTAGCGAAGCGATGCTTGTTGTGGCGAAGGAACGATATCCCCATACGCCCAATTTACAAGTGCTTCAGGGGGATGCGATGAATCTACCCTTTCAAGCGAATACGTTTCAAGCCAGTATCATTAGCTTTGGCTTGCGTAATGTGGCAGATATTCGACAAACGCTTGCTGAAATGATTCGCTGTACCGCTTCAGGTGGGGTGGTCTTAAATTTAGACACCGTTCCGATTACACGCTTTCCCTTCTTTGCTTGGTATTTCAAAGAGGTTATGCCTCGATTAGGGCAGTACTTAGGCGGTGATAAAGAGGCTTACGATTATCTTCAAGCCTCCACCGAAGCCTTTATGACCCCTGAAGCGCTACAGGAAACCTTTGAAGCCTTGGGCTTGGTGGAAGTTCAAATTCAACGCTTAGGCTTGGGATCTGTAGCGATGATTCTTGGACGAAAGCCTTAAAAAATAGCGCTTATTTAGCCCCTAATAAATCTAAGGTATTAAAGGCGGATGTTTTATTCTGCCCCATAAGTGCGACAGAAGCCTGTTGTAAAATACTGGATTTTACAAATTCTGAAGTCGCTGCGGCAAAATTGCTATTGCGAATCCTCGATTCTGTCGCCGCGGTATTTTCCAAGCTAATTTGGGAGGCTTGAGAGGCGCTTTCTAAACGATTACTCATGGCGCCGATCGATACACGACGATTACTGAGGTTCTGTATGGCATTGTCCAATTTAGAAATAGACTGCAAGGCGGACGCGTTTGATCCAACACCTAGGGTGACGGTATTCCCGCTTTTTAATCCCAGCCCACTGGCATTTAAAGCACCCACGGCACTATTGCCTGCTAAATCAATGGTATTGCCCGTGCTACTATTGGGACCGACTTGCACATTCAATTGGCTGATATTTCCAAAAAGGGCTTGGCCGTTAAATTGAGTGCTACCTGCGAGGCGATCTACTTCTTGAATACGTTGGTTCATTTCCTGTTGAATGGCTTGGCGTTGTTCAGGGGCTAAAAGATCACTGGCCCCTTGCACTGCAAGTTCACGAACCCGCTGAAGATTGTCATTCATCCCCTCCATGGATCCTTCGGCGATATTCAACATATTGGCGGCATCTTGAATGTTTTGATCACTTTGACTTTGCCCGCGCATTTGTGAGCGTAAACTTTCGGAAATTTGCAGCCCTGCGGCATCATCCCCCGATCCATTGATTCTATAACCGGAATCCAACATTTTTAAGGATTGGTTCATTTGACTGCTACTACTTAAAAGTAAATTTTGCATTAGCAAACTTGATGTATCATTATTGATACTAATCATAACGATAAGCTCCTTTTTATTCCTGAGGCGTCGTGTGCTTGGTTCTGAGCTCTCTTCCCTACTTGTATCGAAACGGCCTG
>JBIJBR010000184.1:0-3708 GCA_044345135.1 Vampirovibrionales bacterium | reverse complement strand
TTCACGCCTTTGCCTGCCCCCATGACGCTTGAAGCTTCTACTTTAGAAACAGCTTCTTTGCCACAGAATGGAAGTTCTACATCCTTAGAACTTTCTAGCCCGTCGTTAGTGCCCAAAGAAACAGAGCAAACCGCTCTTTCGTTGCCTGAAGATTTTATAGCTGTGGAGAATCTTAAGCCTACAGAAGTGAACGCCATACTGAAAAAACTGGAAGCCTCCCCCTCTTCCGCGACTGCCTCCAGCACTTCTGAAATAGAGCGCCCCCTTGCGGTTGAGACGGTTATAACGACGATCTTAGAAAATACCTCGCTTGCGGAAACTCCGACTCCCCGTCTCCTGACTGCCAATGCGTTAGAGGCATCTTTAAAAGTAGAATCCCCCGTGACGTCTACGGCAGGTAGCTCTCTCCCCGAAAATTTAGACCTTAAATCTCCTTCATTGAATGCTGATACGCCATCAAGCGAGGGAGAGTCTCCTTCAAAAGAACAGAACACTTCTTCTACTGAGCAAATGTTTAATCGCATGCCTTCTTCTGAAACGCTTCCTATGTCGACGCTTCAAGCAGGAGTCAGTTTTCCGATTGAAAATACGCTAAGTGCTACGGAAAATGGGCCTCAGACGATTACGCCTTTAAGGGATCAAATCACAGAAGGTGTAAAAACGGCCTATCATCGTGCAAATAAAACAATGGAAATTCAATTGAATCCTGCTGATTTAGGACATATGCGGATTCAAATTAAGCAAATTGGTGAAGGACATATTTCGGCTCGTTTGCTTTTAGAGCGAGGAGAGGCGGTGAATCAAATTACTGAGCAAGTCCAGAATCTAAAAGCCAATTTAGAACAACAAGGCTTAAAGGTGGAAAACATTGAAGTGATATTGGCAGGCGCAGCAGGCTCGGCTCGTCAAGAGCATTCGAGTCAGAATAACCAAAGCGGAGCGTATTCTGATGCCGATACAAGCAAAGAACAATCCTCCTTTCAACAACAGAACCACTCTTCCCCTGAAGAAAAAGACTTTAAGCAAAACACAGGGGTTTTAAATAATTCTTCTTTTACCCCTGTAAGCGATTCAGAAAGTCGCCAACGTTTAGAAGAATTAGATGCTTTGCGTCAAAATTTTCAACCTTATACAGAAGTAGAAAGATCACGTCCCGCTATTGAGAAAGAGAGGCCTCAACGAGAGTTTTCTCAAAAAAGTATTGATCTATTCGTTTAAACATTTTATTTTTCTATGTCCCCTACTAAACTCTTAAAGAGAGAGAAAGAAAGAACCCCATGACCATTTCCACGATAGGCCTTCAACAAACCCTCAGTACCCTTAAAAATCAAACCTCTCAAGTGAATTTTCAAAGCGGTCAAAGTAAATTGGGCAATAGTAATATTGATAAGGCTGGATTTTTTCAGTTGATGTTGGCTCAAATGTCCCAACAAAATCCTTTAGAACCTACTGATAGTTCACAGCAAATGATGCAACAAGCACAGTTTACACAAATTGAGGAGCTTCAAAAATTAAATGCGAATATGACGCAAAATAATTTAATGAGTCAGGGGTCTAATTATGTGGGCAAAGACATTACTTATACCTTGAACGGACAAACCAAAACAGGCCGCGTGACTAAAGTGACGTTTGGAACGGATAGTATTGGACTTTCAGTGAATGGAGACACCATTACACCGAGTCAAGTGACCGAATTAAGAGCCCCTACTACCCCTTAATTCTTAAATTCTTATGACTTTTATTTTATAGAGAACTGAGCTTAATACGATCAGAAAGAGAGAAAACATCATGACACAAGGATTATACATTGCATCGTCTGGGATTCGCGCGGCGCAAACCGCCATTGACGTGATTTCAAACAATATCGCAAACGTCAATACGACCTCCTTTAAAGCGTCCAAAGCCAATTTTGCGACGACTTTTTCAAACACCATGTCAAGTGGGAGTGGGACCACCTTAACGAGAGGCGGATTAAATCCTGTTCAAATTGGTTCAGGAACCACTTTGTCAGAAATTGCAGTAAATCAAACACAAGGAGGCTCTCAACCCACAGGACGACCCAGTGATATGCTCATTAGTGGAGAAGGTTTTTTTGTTTTACAGGATTTAAGTGGTAATTCTCCCCTAGGCTTACAAACCACTTTTACCCGTGCAGGTAATTTTACGGTGGATGCCAAAGGCTTTTTAGTGAATAATCAAGGTGATCGTGTCGTGGGAACCTCTTTTATTGAAGGCTCTTCCCCTGCAGGGATTGACAACATTCACATCCCCATGAAAATGAAGGTCGCTAAGTATATGGATGCTAATCAAAATGTGATTGGCACTTGCTTGGGACAAAAAACCGCCCCAAATTCGGCGTTTGACACCTATGCGACCACGAATAGTATTCCTGCAGTCACCACGGCTTATCAAGAAGCGGATTTTGTCAATTTTAGTATCAGTACCACAGGTGCAGTAGTAGCAAATTATTCGAATGGAGATACCCTTTCAGTTCGTCCCAACCCCAATGCAAGTTTAAAACGAATGGAATTATTGCATACGACCAATGAAGGAAAGCTTTTTGCAGGGGTAAATGCGACGCAAGCCAATGGATTAACAGGGCAATTGTCTGGCACAAACGCTTTAATTAGCACAAATCCTGGAGGGGGTAACCCCATGGAAGGGATGACCCTTCAATTGCAAACGGTGACCTTTACCAACAAGCAAGGATTAATTGGAAAAGAAGGCAACAATTTTTACATTGGGCCTAATGCGGGCGAAAATAACTTCGGCGTACCTGGTTCAGGAAGTCGTGGTCCTATTCAAACAGGGGCTTTAGAAACCGCCAATGTGGATATGGCCATGGAATTTTCAAACTTGGTGGTGGCCCAACGCGGTTTAGAAGCCAATAGCCGAGTAATTAAAGCGCAGAGTGAAGTCCTTCAAAGCATTATTAATTCTATTTAGAATCTTTGACATGAACGTTTAACGACACACAAATAAAACAATGAAGAGAGGCCTCTCCTGATAAGAGGATCCTCTCTTTTTTGGTGATGATAGAGTGCGTGAGCAGATTAAAAACCGAACGTCTTTAAGGCGTCTGCTAAAGACTCCACGATTACTTGTTGAGCGTCTTTTTCGCCACGTCGTTTCACTTCTACTTTGCCTTCGCTGGCAAACTTACCCACCGTGATGCGCAGCGGGAATCCCATCAAATCGGCGTCTTTAAATTTTACGCCTGCGCGTTCGTCTCGGTCATCCAGCAAGACCTCATCAGGAAATAAGCGAGAAAGCGTTGAGTAGAGGGCTTCTCCTAAAGTCGCTTGAGTGGGATCATTGGTATTGGCGATGACAATAATTAGTTTATAGGGCGCAATGGCATCGGGCCAAATAATGCCCCAATCGTCATGATGCTGCTCCACGGCTGAGGCGGCAACCCGCGTGACGCCAATGCCGTAACATCCCATGGTGGCGTGTTGTTCTGTTCCGTCTTCGGCGGTAAAAGTATAGCCCATGGGTTGCGTATATTTACGCCCCAATTGAAAGATATTCCCCACTTCAATGCCTCGACTCACGGAAACGGCTTGCCCACATTCGGGACAAGCGTCCCCTGCTACTACTGCGAAAAGAGGCAGAGCGTGGGTTTGAATCCACTCGTGAATTTGAGGCTGCCAATCAAAGCCTACGGTATGTTCATCATAACGATTATGAGCAATCACGAAGGCCTTG
>JBIJBR010000235.1:0-2603 GCA_044345135.1 Vampirovibrionales bacterium | reverse complement strand
TGAGCTCACACAGGGAACGATCAACCAAAAAGGGAATGGCTTCGCCGTTGTCCAAGACGACTTGTAGCGCTTCATTGAAACGTTGCTGAACAGGCGTGGCCACGCGAATGGCCTCCTGCAGGTGAGCCACTCCTAAAAAGCCCTTAATGGTATTAAAGCGGGCTTTGAGTTCTTCAGGACTGGCCAAGCGTAGTTCATAAACAGGACGCGCTTCCGTATGTAAGGCATTTTTAAGTTTGGTCCCTTCCACGTTCCGGTCCCCACGAATGCTAACGAGCACGGGGATTTCTTCATTGACCATATACAGTAAATGCTTGGCAATTAAAGTGGAAGGGATTTGTAAACAGGTGGTGAGGGCTTCAATCGTGGTGGTTTTTTTGGTAGCTACGATTTTGACGTCATGAAAGCCTAGCGTTTTCCCATCCGTGGTGGTGCTGATGGGGAGCTCCCCTTCCGCTTTTTCCACATTGGCCGCATACGAACAGGCATTGCAATGAATCACATCATTTTCGCCAGAAGCCTGCCCATTGGGATCATCTTTAGTCAACATCATGAATTCGTGACTCACATCTCCCCCAATGGCGCCCGAATCCGAACGCACCATTTTGGTATCCAGCCCACAGCGTTCAAAAATCTGATGATACGTTTTAGCCATCTGCTCGTACTGCGCTTCTAAACAGGCGGTGTTGGCATGAAAACTATAGGCGTCTTTCATAATAAATTCACGGCCACGTAATAGACCAAAGCGAGGGCGTACTTCGTCTCGAAACTTGGTCCCTATTTGATATAAATTCACGGGCAATTGTCGATAGGATTTTAACTCCGCCCCTCCTAAAGCCGTAATAACTTCTTCTCCGGTGGGGGCAAAGCATCCTTCACGGTCATGACGGTCCTTAAAGCGAAGTAATTCCTTCCCGTAAGTGGCCCAACGGCCTGAGGCTTCCCACAAGGTGGCGGGTTGAACCACGGGGAGCAAAAGTTCTTGCGCATGGGCGGCATTCATTTCTTCTCGAATAATCTGTTCGATTTTCATTAAGACGCGCCACATTAAGGGCAAAAAATTGTACACGCCACTAGACACACGACGAATATAGCCTGCTCTGAGTAAGAGTTGATGACTCACGACTTCAGCTTCTGCAGGGATGTCTCGTAAGGTGGTGGCAAATAGACGGGTCATACGCATGATGGGGGGTCTCACTCTTAATCAGGATATTAGCAACACTTCTATTATAGAGGAAAGACAAAAATTAGGATGCAAAGTAGAGAGAGGAAGCAAAAGGTGATGGCAGGTTTCAAAATAAAAATGTGCCTGATGCGACTCGAACGCATGACCTTCGGCTTCGGAGGCCGACACTCTATCCAACTGAGCTACAGGCACATTCTGTTTCAGTTATACTTTAAATAAAGTATCCCAAACATAAGGGACTGACTAGCCTTATTTCTAAATACCCTTTTATAAAGCCCCCCCATTAGGTGGTTTTATCCCGTACCAAGGAGAGTTTCCCTCCCATGCTTATTAAACCGTCTCGGCAATTGGTGACTCAGCCTCATCGTCACGCGTGGCTAGAAATTAATTTGGCGGCCTTAGAGCAAAATATGGCCTATTGGCGGGAATCACTGCCTTCGCATTTAAAAATGATGGCCGTGGTCAAGGCGGATGCCTATGGACATGGCGCTTTACTGGTTGTCCCGATTTTAAAAGCTTATGGGGTAGCGTGCCTAGGGGTTTCTAATATTGATGAAGCCTTACAACTGCGAGCAGGTGGCGTTGAAATGCCGATTCTCGTTTTAGGCGCAACGCCTGAATGGGCGTGGACTTTAGCGGAGAAATCTAAGATTCAATTGACTATTTTTAGCCGACGAGATGTTGAGGCCCTGAGCGTATTTAAAAAGCCTTTGACTGTACACGTTAAGGTGGACACGGGCATGCACCGCTTAGGGGCTTCTCCCGAAGAGGCCGTCGCCCTGATTCAGCAAGTCCAAGCCTTGCCACACGTCACGTTAGCGGGTATTTTTACCCATTTGGCCAATGGCAATCTGGCGGATAAGAATGCCCAGCAATGGAAGATTTTTGAAACAAACGTATTAAATGCGCTTGAAACGCTTCCCCCTTGTATTCATATCGCGAATTCCCCCGCCTTGTGGACGCATCCTTCTCCTGAAAGCCCCTTCATGCAGCGATGCCATTTGGTCCGCATTGGAATTGGCTTATGGGGCTACGACACCATAGAACCTGACTTATTGCCTGTGATGGGTTTAAAAGCCCGTATTACGCATTTACAGTCGATTCCTGCGGGTGAAGGGGTCAGTTATGGGCATACCTTTGTCACGGCTCATACCCCGTCTTGCTTGGCAACCGTCCCCTTAGGCTACGCAGATGGAATCCCTAGAGGTTTATCCAATCGGTTGTGGGGACGTTACGCAGGGCATTTAATTCCACAGGTGGGTCAAATCACGATGGATCAAATGATCTTTGATTTCACGCCACTGCTACAAGCAGGCGTCTTGACAGAAGCGCCACAAGTCGGTGAAATCATCACGCTTTTAGAACATGGCGAAGCAGGCCTGCTGGAGCGTCAAAAAACGGACGTTGGTTTAAGTCT
>JBIJBR010000016.1:0-15422 GCA_044345135.1 Vampirovibrionales bacterium | reverse complement strand
ACGACTGGTGTCAATAAAGCCACCCGCCAAGTCTTCTTTTTTAGCAAAGGCGACCGAATGCACCAAGGTATGAAGCTTACCAAACTCGGCATCCAATTGCTGAAAAACGGCTTCCACTTGAGCATCATCCGTGACATCACAATCAATAAGAATGGAACCTGGCATTTCTTCGTCGACTAGTTTTTTAACGTTGTCATACAAGCGTTCCCCTTGATAAGTAAACGCCAATTTCATACCAGCATCATGCAATTTCTTTGCAATTCCCCACGCAATAGACGTTTTATGAGCCACCCCAAAAATAACACCCGTTTTGCCAGCCAACAACCCTTGAAATTTAAAATCGGACATATCAATACTCCTTACCTCTACAAAAATGATATTAATTTAGTTTCATTTCACTGATTTGAAACTCAGTTTAACATGAACCCCAAAGAACTTCAAATGACAGGATCTTCCCGCTAAAAGTCTATGTTATGATTGACGCAATACCTCAAAAAAAGACAAAGGAACGACACGGTGCTGCCTAAAGCGTTTACCACCTTGTGGGAGAGAATAGAACCAGAACTGTCTCCCGAATGGGACATGACAGAGCGCCAATTTTACTTACGGCATCCTGCGTATCCTGATATCACCGTTCATGCCCCCAGCGATGCCCTCGTGCTTGCGGCCTACTATAACGCGCTAAAACAACATCTTTACAATATGTAACATCACATTCAAGAGGGGCTATGTTAAAATAAAGCCTACACGTCTACGAATGACTGCAATTGCTTGAGGGTTCCCACACATGATGATGAAATCGACTGTATCGCCTACGACCAATTTTTCATCCGTTTTACATGTAGAACAGGGATTAGTCGATGTCTCCGCGGCCGAAAATGCGACAGAAGCCTTGTTCGCCTTAGCACAGGCCTTGCAAGCAGGTATTATGGACGCTTGGCACGATGAAGTCGACGTCAATACGGGGTATATTAGCTTGGCTCCGGCGCAAATTAGGCGCATTGCAAAACTACTGGAAGAAGCAGGTAAACCCTTGGGTGTTTTATTTAGCCAAGTTCCACAAACACAGCAATCGGCTTTGGGACAAGGGTTTACCGTAAGAGAAAAAGCCGTCATTCGTCCCCCGCGCCAAGTCGTCATTCAAGAAAGCTTACCCTTACAGGTGCTCCATTCAGAAGAAATGACTGCTCTGCAAACTTTATTGACACTAGAGACTTCTTCAGAAGAAGGGTCGGTTCAGGATAGTCCTACAACACCCTTAGAAGAAATGGGTATTCCTGCCTTAGAAGTACAACTGGTACCTGTTGAAGGCCTTTATGAATGTGAAGCCTTAAACGACGAAATCGATACTGAAGACCGCCATGATGCGTTTTCAGAAAACAAAGGGATCGACCACTTAGCCTTACCCACTAAAATCATTAAAGGCAACCTTCGTTCAGGGCGCTTTGAAGCCTTTGCAGGCCATTTAGTCATTGTGGGAGATGTCCACACGGGGGCAGAAATTCGTGTGCAAGGCGATGTCTTGGTGTGGGGAGAGCTCCGTGGTTTAGTCCATGCCGGTTTTAAAGGCAGTCGTCAAGCGGAAGTTCGCGCCTTAAAATTAGATGCCGTTCAAATCCGTATTGCGGATATTATGGCGCGTCGTCCCGATCGCTATACCCAGCTCCCTACCGCTCAAGAGCCTTGGAAGGCGCCTCAGGGAAGCTTCTTTCCTGAAATTGCTCGTGTCTCAAATGGGGAAATCCAAATTTATACCACCCGTCGCCACGCCAATTAATCGGGTTTTCTTCACCAAAATGAATCATTCTTACCCTTGAATAGGGGTGAGCGTTTAATTCATCTACAAAAAGCCCCCATTACTATCAACAGGGGCTTTACCAAGCCTTCAAAACAACAGAGCACGCTAGATGGCTGAAACAGGGAAATCTCCCTTGGCTTCTGCCACCAAATGTTCATAGCCTTTACGGCCCATGAGCGCATGGGTATATTGCTTTCCTAGTTCCACACCAGGCTGATCAAAGGGATCAATATTCAATAAAGCCCCTGCAATCGCCGTTTGTACTTCAAAAAAGTACAAAAGCTGCGCGAAGTGGTAAGCATCCACTTTTGGTAGCGTAATTGTTGCATTGGGGCGTTGATTACGCGTCAAGCTTGAACGGGTTGCTAAAAATTCGGCCATCAGTAATTCATGAAATCCCTTGCCCGCCATATATCCCAAGGCTGAAACATGAGGCAAGCTGTCTGGAATTTGCGTCGCATGATCAGGATGTTCAACCGCGACAAATGTAAAGACTTTGTCAAAAGGACCTTCATTATACAGCTGCACTTGACTATGCTGATCCGTCGCGCCAACGGCTTTAAGAGGGGTCGGTCCGACATGAATCCGATCGCCTTTTTTAGAGGTGGCCTTTCCTAAGGATTCCGCCCAAAGCTGTACGTACCAATCGGCCACAAAGGCCAAACGCGAACTATACGGCATTAAAACAGAAATAGGCTTGCCTGACTGATACGCCAAGACTTGATATAAGGCATTTTGAGCGGCGGGATTTTCACGCGGATTAGGATTAGCAAGCAAGGCTTCCATGTCTTTCAAGCCGTTTTGAAAGGCGGTCACATCCAAACCACACAAGGCTGCAGGCAATAAACCCACCGCGGAAAAAATAGAAAAACGCCCCCCCACATCATCGGGGACTTCAAAGCTCGTCACATGCAAACGTTCGGCCAATTCTCTTAAAATACCCGTTTCCTTGTCCGTGGTAAAGACCAAATGCTTGCGTAAGTCTTGACTGGGATTGTCCAAGGTGGCATCCAAACGATCTTTAAAAAACATAAAGGCTGCCATCGTTTCTGCGGTCGTCCCTGATTTTGAAATCACATTCACCAAGGTGCGTTTTAAATCCAGTACATCACAAAGCCCTTGAATCACATCCGCATCCACATTGTCCACAAAGTGAAAACGAGGATACCCCTGCCGTTGTTCTGTACTTAAATTATTCCAAAGCGGGTGGAGCAAGGCTTTTAATAAGGCAATCCCCCCTAAGGAAGACCCCCCAATGCCGAGCACCACTAAATCATCGTACTTGCCTTTCACACTGTCGGCGTAGGATTTTAATGCAAAGGCCAAGTCTTCCGTATGACCTAGATTTAACCACTTGGTCCACGCCCCTTCACGGTGGCGACTGGCAAATAATTCTTGAACCGCCGCTTGCAGAGCCGCGTCATGTTCTGTGAGCACCCCGTCTAAGTCTAGACCATGAACCGAACCCACTTTTTGCACAGACAAATTTGAAAAATCAAAGGTAAGCATACAAAACACTCCTTATCACAACACAATATGGTATAAAATCATTCTACCGCAAATCTAAAAAGAAAGCGACGACTGCGTCGCTCCAAGCCGTCCTTGCAAGCGCCGTAACATTTCGTAATGATAAGCATCTTAAAGTCTTTACAAAATATATTCACGTCTTATTATATTAAATATAGCAAAACTAGCTTAGAGTCCTCTCTTTAATTATCATTACCCCCCTGAACTTTGAATAGGCGTTTCCCCTTGATTCTCACTCTCCCACCAGCTCCTCCAGCACAGACGATAATTATAAAACCTCAATCTCAACCTTCTGAGCTTCCACAAGGCCTGCCTCAGAAACTTCCTGCAATATTAAAATTGCCTCAGAAACCAACAATGGGTACTTTTCAACCCTTATGTTTACCTCCTGATCCTGAGCTTAGTGATCCTGTAAATGAGGCTCCTGCGATAGGTGGGCTTGCACCGACTAAGAAAGCAACATTGGTTCCTTTCAAATCCTTATGGTTGCATCCCCAAAATGGTAACTATCTAGCATTACAAGAATCTGTGGGGACAGGGGATAATATTATTCAAGCCGTGGCTACGCCCAATGGGCTTATGAATTCTGGGAGTATTCCAATGCCAGAAGAGGGTGTATTTTATAAATTCCTTGAGCATGATGCAAAACATTATCAAGAAGTCCTAATAAACCGCGAATTTTATAGACGGCTTAAAGAAGCAGGGTTGGCTCACTGGGTTCCCGAATTAATAGAATCTGGATCCGTCTTTATGACTTCCCCTCAAGGGGAACGCAAAAAAGCTTATGTACTGGCAATGGAATATGTTCACGGCTCGAACTTAAACGAATTAAGACGTGACGGCACTCTCAGTACTCGGGACATTCAAAATATTCAGAAACAAGTGGTCGCACCTTTAATGGAAGAGTTCTTACGTGCAACAAAATTTTTGACCCTTGATCGAAATTTTGGGAATGGCATACTCTCTGATGCAATGTGTGAACGGTTAAGAAGTTGCAAAGCAGGAGAAAACCCTGCTGAAATTTTATATAAGGCTTATAAAGCCTATCAAGCGGGACAAGGTCCCCCTCCTATACGAATCTTTGATTTTGGAGCTTTTGCCACGCCCGATTTTAGAGATCAACGCATTGACCGAATTTTAGGGGAAAAACAGGCAAAAAGCAGTATGTTCCCTTTATTCACTCGTCCTTCTAAACAGGAACAAGCCCTTTTAGATCAATTTTCACATTTAACATGGAATGATTTGGCTCAACAGACAGAGACTTTCCCAGCATTAGGTGGACTTACCCTTGAAGCATTTATCCATCGTAAAATTAAGGATTTTATTTTATTTTATATCAATATGGAAAACAATAAAGACGTTTTACCTTGGCGAGATTTGGTTATACTCATGAAGAAGCAACCCCTAGGGAATAAGTTTTTTACCTTCTTGGCTAGACGCATCGCCTAAAGGCTTATTTTAAATCATTCACGGCTTTTTCAAGCGTGGCACTTTGGGTGTTAATGGACTTTTGCAAGCTTTCATACAAGCGCATGCCCGTAATACTTTGAATCATTTCATGCACCACATTCGTATTGGAACGCTCCACATAGCCTTGTACCACTTTAGCGCCTTGCCCGTTTTCAATGTCAATGGGGCTGTCCCCCCTTAAAATAGAATCGCCCTGCGCATGTAAGCCCTTGGGGTTACTGAAACGCACCAAACGTAATTGACCAATGGGCTGCCCTGCTTCCGTACTGACGTTACCGTCTTCTGTAATGACCACTTTTTTAGCTTCTGGCGGTAAAACCATGGGGTTATTGCTACGGTCTAAGACTTTATACTGCCCTTCAATGGTGAGTTCTCGATTTTCATTGAGTTTAAGGTTCCCATTACGGGTATAGCCCGTTTCTCCATTGGGTAAGGCGACCGCCAAAAACCCTTGGCCGTCAATGGCCACATCCAAGGGGTTGCCAGTGGGTTGCAAGGTACCTTGCGAAAAATGAAGGGGCGTCCCTACAATTTCAACGCCTGTGGTGAGCTGACCGATATCAGGCGCGCCTGAGCGGTCCACCCGAGAGACGCTAATTTCAGGAAAGGCCTGATACTGCACATATCTGGATTTAAAGCCCGTGGTATTCACGTTGGCAATGTTGTTGGCCAGCGTGTCTGTGGCCATTTGAAGATTCATCATCCCAGACGCGGCGGTGTAGATGCCTCGTAACATAAAAGTGGTATCCTAATACTTAAGTAACTTATAAGCCTGCTTCGTATTGCAAGACTTTTTTGACGTAATTTTGTGTTTCTGGAAAAGGAGGCACGCCTCCATATTTGGCGACCGCACCTGAACCCGCATTATAAGCAGCAAGGGCAAGCGTCTTATTGCCATGATATTTCTTCATGAGCTGGCCTAAATATTGACTCCCCCCCGCAATGTTTGCTTCGGCATTAAAGGGATCTTCCACGCCTAAGCTTTTCGCGGTGGCAGGCATCAATTGCATGAGTCCTTGGGCACCCACCGCAGAGATTGCACGCGGATTGCCTCCACTTTCAGCCTTAATGACGGCTTTGACTAAAGACGATGAAACGCCTGCTTTACCTGCATATTCTTCTACAATGGGGTCTAGATGCAAACCTTTTAAAGACGTCATTCCCGCCGAAACAGGAGGAGGAGGCTTTGAATCGCCCATCACATTTTGAAGTAAGGCCGAAAAGGAGGGATTCCCTTCGGTGGGAGCCGTCTGCTCTGACACCGGCTCCATCGGGACGGGGGGGGGCTGTAAAATCCCGAGCTTACTTTCAATGATTTGCATACGTTGTTCTACACCCGCTAGGGAGCTCATCATGGGCGGTGGTCTCTCTTTTTTCTCTCTGTTTAAAATAGGGTTCGTGTTAGTGTGGACTCCCTTTACTATGACGCCTCTCCGTCTGAAGCAACATCACCTAAAGGTTTAGGTCTTGGGGTGATACCTCTCTTCGGTTTTGGGGTGTCAGCCCAAGTACTTTGTGCTAAAGTGGTGATAAGGTATACCATAAGGCCTATATACTATGGTGTGCATTCGTGTGCGTTGCTTAGACTTATTTAATTTAATTTGGTTTAATTTGGAGTGTTTTCTATGATGTCATCCGTGTCTGCTTCATTGTCTTCCTCTGCGGAAGTGGCCATTATCGGCGGTGGTTTGGCAGGCACAGAAGCGGCGTTTCAATTGGCCAATCGTGGGTTTAAGGTGCGTTTACATGATCTAAAACCGTTGAAGCGATCGCCTGCGCACCATAGTAATCACTTGGCGGAAATTGTCTGTTCCAATAGTTTTGGTTCTATGGGCGCCAGTGCCAGTGGTTTACTGAAAGAAGAATTACGACGTTTAGGCAGTGTGCTCATTGAAATCGCGACCGATTCTGCTGTGCCTGCAGGTCAAGCCTTGGCCGTGGACCGCGAACGTTTTGCAGAGCGGGTCACACAACGCATTCACCAGCACCCCAATATCCATTTTGTGGGGGGAGACATCACCGACATTCCAGAGGACGTCCCCCATACACTGATTGCAACAGGGCCTTTGACTTCTGAAGGCCTCACCGCGACACTCGGCACGCTTTTAAACCGACAAAACCTCTATTTTTTTGATGCTGCCGCCCCCATTATTGCCAAAGACTCTATTAATTTTGAAACGGCCTTTATTGCTGATCGATACCATAAAAACCTCTCTCAGCAAGCAGAGGCCTCTTATATTAACTGTCCCTTAACGAAAGAAGAGTATGACGGTTTAGTGAGTTTTATTAACCAAGCCGAACGCACCGAAATGAAGGCGTTTGAATCAGAAGCGCTTCAAAAAACCAAGTTCTTTGAAAGCTGTATGCCCATTGAAGAAATGGCACGTCGAGGCGCAGAAACGCTTCGATACGGACCTATGAAACCCGTTGGGCTAGATGATCCACGCACAGGACGCTGGCCCTATGCCGTGGTACAACTCCGTCAGGACAATACGGAAGGCACCTTATATAATATGGTGGGATTTCAAACCAATTTGAAATGGGGTGCTCAAAAAGAAATGATTCAACGCATTCCAGGGCTTGAACAGGCGGAGATTGTCCGTTATGGGGTCATGCACCGTAATACGTTTTTACATAGCCCTGAAGTGCTTCACCCGACTTTGCAAATGAAGTTGCATCCGACTATTTGGGTGGCAGGGCAACTCACAGGGACAGAAGGCTATAGCGAAAGTGTGGCGACAGGTTTGTGGGCAGGCCTCAATATCGCCCGTTCCTTAGAAGGGAAAGCACCGCTGTCCCTTCCACGAGAAACCATGCTCGGCGCCTTGCTCCATTACATCACGCGTGAAGAAGCCATTGGCCAAGCCTTCCAACCTATTAATAGTAACTGGGGCATTCTACCAGAATGGAGTGAGCGCCTGAAAGATAAAAAAGAACGCGCCGCTCGCCACCGTACCCGTAGCTTAAACGCGCTAGAAACGTTTTTATCTCATTCACCAGAGCCGATACAGGCCACTCATTAGGACCGGCAACTCATTAGGACGCATTTATGACTTCTCCCATTTTATTGGCCTATGCACTCAATCCCCAAGGAGCTCAACCCTTAGAAGGTGATATGCTGACGCACGCGATTGCAGCCAATCAAACGGTATGGGTGCATTTAAAAGCCCTGAGTGCAGAGGCCAAACCTTGGCTTCATCGTTTTTTAGGAGAAGAAGAAGCCCTGGCCATTCGGAGCTTATTAACGGCCAAAAGTCGCCCTCACGCAGAAGTAGTCGGCAAAGGACTCTTACTCGTCCTGCGGGGGGTAAATTTGAATCCGCATGCCCATGCGTCGGACATGGTGTCCCTTCGTATCTGGATTCAAGATCAATTGATTATTACCCTTGAACGTCGACCCGTGCAAGCCATTCAAGACCTTCAGCATCAAATTGAAGCGCAACACCCCCCGTATACGGCCTGTGAGTTTATTCCCGCTTTAATTGATTGCCTATTTAAGATTATGAAATTAATCGTATGGAAACGACCCACTTGCAATTTGTAGGTACCCAAGCCAATGGTCAGATTCCCGATTTACGGAAAGAAACCTTGGTCTTTCGTCGCCACTTAAATGCCGAAAGAGAAGCGTTGAAAACCTTATTACAATCCGAACATCCCCTTTTTCAGCATCATAAATCTCGTAAATTATTAAAAGAACAATTGAATCGACTGACCCATTATGTCGAAGATTTGGAAATGATACAAGAACGTTCGCAAATTGTGCAAGACGAACTACGACACCGTTTAAATGACCGCATTAATACGAGCAATTACTGGTTGTCTTTAGCGTCTGCCGTGTCCATTCCTTTAATGTTTATGACAGGATTATGGGGGATGAATATTGATACAGGCATTCCCCTTTCACGCACCCCATATGGGTTTTGGCTGGTGGCGGGCATTTCTATTTTAATGTCGAGTATTTTCTTTCTATGGATTAAACAACAAAATAAGATGTAGGAATGACAATGGCACAGACACCGATAATTTCCATTGAACTGCTTTGTGTGGGAAAGCTTAAAGCAGGCCAACACGCATACTTGCAAACGGGTTTTGCTCAGTACGCGCAACGGCTTAAAGCGTATTGTAAGTTAGTGGTGACTGAATTGCCGGATGAAAAAATAAAACCCAGTCAATCCGTAGAGACCATTCAAGCCTTAGAAGGACAACGCATTCTAAACTATGTGCAGGAACATCCCGCCTATTTGGTGGTACTGACGGAACATGGCAAAACGTTCGATTCTCCCAGCTTTGCAAAGGCGTTCGCCGAACGTCACCCCGCACTCAATCCTTTGAGTACAGGACGAAACCATAAGGGAAGCCCTCATTTAATTTTTGTGATTGGAGGCGCGACGGGTTTAAGCCAAGCGGTACTGCAACAGGCAGACTGGCAACTGTCTTTATCCCCCATGACCTTTCCTCACTTAATGGTGAGGCTCCTATGGGTCGAGCAACTGTACCGTGCCTTTCGAATTCTAAACCATGCCCCTTACCATAAATAAAACGGACAGGCTTTAAACAATTTGGAGGGTTTCTCCACCCTTCATTTCTACAAAAATACGGCCATCCCCTAACATGAACACGGCGTGTCGAGGACGGTTCCCGCCCACTTCCGTTTGTTTGATTTTAAGTCCCAAGCGACCCAAAACGGTACGCGCCGTAATCGCATTTCTGGCTCCAATATTCAAAGGGTTGCCTCGGCCACCGCCAAAGGTAAAGAGCTGACTTCCCCCAATCAACACGCAGAAGCTGTCTTCCACCGTTGCCCCTAATGCCTTGAGGCGTTCCCACAATTCAGGCAAGGCAATATCCGCATAACAAGCTTGATACTGACTCATATCCACTGCTTTACCCAAGCCAGAAGGCTGAGCTTGCTGAAATTCGCTGTCGGGCAACATGATATGCGCCATCCCCCCCAACTTGGCTTTGGCATCATAAATAATGACACATAGACCTGTGGTAACGTTTTTAACATAATACGTTTGTTGAGCAGAAGCGGCGGCCTGAAGATTCCCCATGGTGACTTCTTCGGCATTGGGAGTATTTTTTAATAAGGTTTCTATATCGATATCTTTGGAAAGATCTGATTTTGTTTGAATCATAAAAGTCACTTTATATTACTCTCTTTTAAAAAAGACAAGCCTTATATTAAATTAGGTATGAATAGACTCATTCAAGGTCCTTATTTCATCCTGACATGCATACATATGTATCATGAGTTCTTGCAATACATCCATATCCACTTTAAAGCCATGAGTATTTAAGTACTCTAAATCAACGGGATACAACATACCGTCATTCCCCATACCATTACCCAGCATCATGCAAAGTGAATCTGCCAAATGGACAATGCCCAACAACTTGGAAGCATCAAGTTCTAGAGAGGGGCCTGCATCACTGGGTTTATGATGATAACGAATCGCCGTCACCATACGTTCAGGAAACTTCCATTCCTTCGCAATGACTTCGCCTAGTTCACTATGACTAAAGCCCAATATATTTCGTTCCGCTTCATCAAAACCTTGTCTCGATTCAATGGCTTCTTTTTCAAGCGTTTTAAAAATATCTCCCACATATTCATGCAAAACCAACTTGCCGATATCTCTTAAAACGGCCACCGTAAAAGCCGTTTCAGGATCTGGATACCCATATAAAGTGGCAAGCTTTTTGGCATACACGGCCCCCGTCAAAGCAGATTCCCATAAATCGCCATTACCCAAGCCATAACCTTCTAATTTACGGTTCAACATTTTATGAGATAAAATCGCATACACTTGGGCTTTTAATGTTTTTTGCCCTAAAATAGCCACCGCTTCCTTCATATTTGAAATTTGACGAGGCAAAGAATAATAAGACGAATTCGAGGCTTTTAACATTTGAGCCGTGAGTTGAGGATCCAACTGAATCACTTGTCCCAATTCTTCAGCCGTGACATCAGGATCTTCCAGCATACGAGACAACTTTAAAATGACATCAGGCACAGAAGGCAATTTGCTCATTTCCGCCACGATGGTTTCAAGCGATAATTTTTTGATGGTCGAAATCATGATGCGATAAACTCACTTATGTTTAAATTTTTAAAGATTGACAGCTGGGACATAGGTTTCCCTAATTTTTATTATACTATAGTAGGGTAGAATACTATTCTTCTCTAAAAAATATCATGTATTAACAGGAGCGCTCAGCCTTGTTGACTCTTATCAAAGTGAATCTGTCTTTAAATAAAGGGGGTCTCCCATGAGTGTTTATGTCGCTGTCGATTACGGGAAAAAACGTATTGGTTTGGCATATTGTGATGAAAGTGAGACCTTTTGTTTTGGCATCCCAACCTTGGTTCGTCCAAACAATCAACGGGCTTACGCCGTAGAAGAAGTTTTAAAAACGGCTAAGTCCCACCACGCAAGCGCATTGGTCGTAGGACTACCCGTTAATATGGACGGTACTTTAGGATTTATGGCAGAAGCCATTTACGATTTTATCGACGCTTTATTAGCCTCTTCCCCCTTACTCTGCATCTACACCTTAGATGAACGACTGACCTCTAAAATTGCAGCACAAAAAATAAGAGAAAGCGGAAAAAGTCCAAGTCGTGACAAAGGCCGCATCGATGAAGAAGCGGCCCGCCAAATTTTAGAAGATTTTTTACGTATGACCCCTGAACGACGTGAAGCAAGGCGCTATCGTCAAGCGTGTGATTCGTAAGCCTTCACCGTATATAGATTAAACCGTTGAGACAGGAGGGGCTATTTCTGGAGGATTAGGGTCTTTTAAGGCTTCTGAATCACGTTTATTCTTAACAGGGATACTGGCCATTAAGGCCACTTGATTCGTTTCGGGATCCGTCTCCAAATTCAGTTCAATATCCTGTTTGTCAATGTCGATATATTTAGAAATAACAATGACCAACTCATCTCGCAGCGCCTCAATCACATGAGGTTCCAATTGGGTACGGTCATGCATTAAGACTAAACGTAAACGATTATAGGCGGCAGAGCGTCCTGACGCATTGATATCCTCCGCATCAAATTGACGATTCAAGGGGTGCGCGGCAGATTCCATTTCATTTAACGTGGTAAGACCAAACAAATTCAACAATTTTTTAAACATGGTATAGACCTTTCTCAGGGAATTCACATAAACAATCACGACAAAGAAAAAATGTCTTTAGGCTTGTTTACGGGCTCCTTTAAATAAGGATTTTAACTTGTCTACCCAAGAATCAGGTTCTTCGAGGTTAAGAAAGGGCACTTCTGCCCCTGTAATACGTTTGGCCACATTACGATACGCTTGTCCAGAAAGACTATCTTCAATATTGACGACAGGTTCGCCTCGGTTGGTACTAATAATAATGTCTTTGTCTTCAGGGATTTGTCCTAGCAATTGAATCGACAAAATTTCCAAAACATCTTCCGTAGACATCATATCATTCATTTTAACCAAGGCAGGACGCACCCGATTCAAAACCAAACGATAGGTTTTAATCGTGTTTTTGGCTTCAAGTAACCCAATAACACGGTCCGCATCCCGTACGGAAGACATTTCAGGGGTGGCCACAACAATGGCCTCATCCGCTGCGGCAATAGCGGTTTGAAAGCCTTGCTCAATACCCGCAGGACAGTCCAATAAAATGAAATCCGCCACTTCTCGTAATTGCTTACAAATTTCAACCATATGCTCTTCATTCAAAGCACTTTTATCCCGCGTTTGTGCCGCAGGCAGTAAGCTTAAATTAGGGAGTCGCTTGTCTTTCACCAAGGCCTGTGCCAGTCGGCAACGACCTTCCAGTACATCAATCAAATTATAGACAATTCGATTTTCGAGCCCCATCAAAATATCCAAGTTACGCAAGCCGATATCGGTATCCACTAACACCACTTTATAACCCAAGCGAGCCAAGCCTGTGCCAATATTCGCCGTGGTGGTCGTTTTGCCCACCCCTCCCTTACCTGAAGTCACCACAATGACTCTGCCCTTCGTTTTTTCAAGAGAAGAATCGACTGTTTTTTCTGCCGTTTCAATGATGGTCATATCGTTGGATACCTCGTGTTCGTACAGCGTGTCATTCGAAAATTGTATGCTTCTTTGTATGGATGTGTCAAAAGGTCATTTCTGTGAATACTTTGATCTAAAAAACCCACAAAATTTTTTGCTGACAGGGTTTGCCTAACCCCTTATCTTGATTGAATTCCAAAACAAGAAGCCTACTAAACAAACCAGTGACTAATTTGACTCTTCAGTAGTATAGGTGAAATATACATTTTAGGTTGTGATTGTAAAGCCCTATGTAAAAGCTGTTACATTTACGGGCGGTACAAGGCAATTTTCAGCATTCTTTAGACTTTATTAAACTATGAATCTTGATAAAAAAAATAGACCTTTAATCGTCACCAAGCTTCTAAGTATCTCTCTCTCTCTCTCTCTCTCTCTCTCTCTCTCTAAAACAGAATTAAAAATGGATTTTTAAATGCCTCTTTCTTCCTTTACTTCCCCTGTTCTTTCTTCGACTCGTTTATGGATACAAAGCCACCACTTCCTTTACCGTGGATTAAAACCTACTCTAAGCTTAATCTTACTCAGTATTTTTAGTGCCTTGTCTCCCGCGATCACTTTAATCAAAGATAAACTGGCGCTTTATATAGACATAGACCAAATGAGCCGTTCTCCTGAACTGGCTTACCAAGAACTGAATCGTTTTTGGGACTTACTTGTTCTACACCCCGCCTTGGTACAAGTCCTACAAATTACGTTGTCAGGGCTTTTACTCGTCCACTTGGTTTATATGTTTGTGGTGTGGCAAGGCATTCGCTATGTGTTTAAAAGCATCGAAGCGCCTGTAGAAGTGCAAAAGCCTTAATGAGACGATTTCTGTAATTGAATCAACTCATCGCGGTCCGTCAAGGCCACTTCAAGCAACCAGTTAGAATCATAATCTTCACTACATAATAATTGTGGACGCTCTAACACTTCATCATTAATAGAAAGTACCGTCCCCCCCACGGGGATGGTCAACTCGACCTCGCCATTGTCAGTAACAATAGTGGCGAAGGTATCTCCTGAAGAAAGTAACTCACCCACTTCGGTGACTTCAATATAACGAATTTCATCCAACGCTTCTGCAGCAGTGGGGTTCAAGCCCACTAAAACGTGATCGGCGTCTTGTGGATAAATATATTCATGGGTCGCCGTAAAATGTATGGCCTCACTCACAATGGATATTCCTTCTTCTTAAATGGAGACTATTCTAACAGTCTGCGATATTTTACCCTTGTTCAAAACCATTCTTTAGTCGATCGGGGTACTTTTATTATGCACGGTTTTCAGTGTCTTGAATAACCGATTGTATTTCTACATCAAACAATTTATGGTCTAAGGGATTGTAGAAACGTTTAGTTTACTCACTCTACACGACTAAAAGCAGAATAACAAGGGGTTTTTACTTTGATCTTGCTCCTTTTTTAGCGGCTTGAAATTGTGCGGGAACTTTTATATCTTAAGTATAGTTCAATATTTCTTGGGAGCTTTTCATGTCTGCTTTAGGTCCTACCCTGTCTATTTGGGTGCAAGGGGTCAATGAATTTCAGCAACTGGGCCTGATTAATCAAGCCACCATGTGCGCGATTGGGGTCGACGTTCCGTTTGTCGCCTTTTCTAAAAATAAAACAGAGCGAGAAGAACGCTTGTTCCGCTCTTTTTTGATCCTGTTTTTGGCCTTTGGGCTCGCGCCTATCCATTCAACGGCTTTGGCTCGTCATTGCCAGCATTCTATATTCAAAGTCTTTAAGCGCCCAAGACAAACGAGATTTATTCCAACTCAATTACAAAAAATTGTTGGATACCCAAACCTTTCAAGCGAGTATTGCCCAAGAATTGCCCCATTTGAGACAACATGCCAATGAAGCACTCCGCCTTGCCGTATTGAAAGCCAAGGGCAATCACTTTTCTACTGATTTGGCGATTGAAGGGGGCTTACTGGCGAGTGTGGGCTTAATCAAAATTTTATTTGGGCGCTTACTCACAGGAGACAATCAATTTACAGAGGAAAAAGAACTCGCCAGCCAAAAAGACCTTAATCTACTGTATAAAAAAGAACAAGGTGACAAGCCTAAAGGTTTGCCCCATTTGGCGTCTTATTTAACGATTGGCAGTGCGATGACACTCCCTTTTTTATTCGGCAAGTCCTTGCAAAAGGCAATGATGTCTACGAATGAAAAACCCCCATGGATTCAAAAAAATTGCGTCAAATGGCGCCTCACTTTGATTACAACTATAGTAAGGTGGTGCCTTTTTTAAAGAATGTCCCTTTAATTGCCTTACCTTCCTTGGCGTTGATTGACTTCTTTTTAGATGTAGGAGAAGTGACCAATGCACGAAGCATTCGTGAAAAAAAAAGAAGCCGCAGTAAGACAAAGTGGCTTTTTTACAGCAATGTTTATTTTTACCCCCTTATGTATGAAACTATTCAATAAGGGCCACGTCACCATTCGCTCCGCCATGGAAGAAGCGCTTCAGCAAAAGCAGTCGGCCAAAGCCATTGAAAAAATAGCCTTGCGTGGCGCCAAAACGTATGTGGGTATTTATTTGGCCAATTTAT
>JBIJBR010000125.1:0-5267 GCA_044345135.1 Vampirovibrionales bacterium | reverse complement strand
GGGGTCGTCGCATTCAGTAACCATATGACCAAAGAAGGCTTAAAAGAAGACCTCAAAGCGCTCAAAGGTTCTGCTCCCGCTGAACAGCCCTTGAAAAAGCGCGCGTTGCCCGCTTCTATTCATGCTTGAATCCAGTGACTTGCCTAATTAAGTGGTCTGTGTTCAAATAGATACATCTATTATGAGGATGCTTCCCGATGTTTTTTGAAAAACATCCCGAAGATTCGAGTTCATATTTAAAGCATTTAGGAGATTTACTTGTGCAGAAACGTCGTGTATTGGTTGCCACAGGCGGTGGAGACTGCCCCGGATTAAACGCGGTTATTCGAGCCATCGTTAAGCGTTTTTCTGCGGAAGAGGAATGGGAAGTTTTAGGCAGTATGGAAGCCTTTAACGGCATATTAAAAGACCCCATGGAAGTCATGCTGCTGGATGATGCAGCGGTGAGTGGTATTCATATTCGAGGTGGTACGATTTTAAAAACCACCAATAAAGGCGGGCCTTTGGCTTGGCCTGTGGTGGATGCGGATGGAAGCTGGCACACGGAAGATCGTGTAGAAGAAATGAGAGAACGCCTCGACAAATTAGGCGTTGAAGCCATTATTTCCATTGGTGGTGAAGGATCTATGGATATCGCTTACAAATTGCAACAACGCGGTATTAATATGGTAGGGGTGCCTAAAACCATTGACAACGATCTTTCTGCGACTGATGTGACCTTTGGGTTTCAAACCGCCGTTGAAATTGCCACAGAAGCGGTAGACCGCTTGGTGACGACCGCCTCTTCTCATAACCGCTTAATGATTTTGGAAGTCATGGGACGCCACGCGGGTTGGATCGCCTTGTCTTCTGCCATCGCAGGGGGAGCGGATGTGGCTTTAATTCCAGAAATCCCCTATAGTTTAGACGGGGTGGCTGAAAAAATTAAATCTCAAATGGAGAAAGAAGGTTTCGCCATTGTGGTGATTGCGGAAGGGGCCAAAGCCAAGGATGGCGATGTCGTCAGTAAGGCGTCTAATGAAGTGGGTTACCAAAATGTGTTATATGGTGGCGTGGGTCATCAATTGAATGAAGAACTTAAAAAGCGTTTAGATGTCGATAGTCGGGTCATGATTTTAGGACATCTTCAACGAGGCGGCACCCCTTGTGCGTATGACCGTATTTTGTCGACGCAATTTGGAGTAAAAGCCGCTGAAATGGTTTTGGAAAAAGACTTTGGTAAAATGGCGTCTTATCATAACCACACCGTTATTTCGGTGCCTTTGGAACAAGCGATTAGCGAATATAATTTTGTCAACCAAAATAGTGACTTGGTGCATGCCGCACGTGGGGCGCATATTTGCTTGGGTGACAAAAATTTCAAATAAGGCTTTAAAACTCACCTGAGTGATTCGTATAATAGGGATAATGGGCATGAATAAATTTGGTATTTTCTTTAAGACCTCACTCCTATTTTTGCAGGACTACAAACGTTTGTGGCCTTATATTTCACCCTCTTTCCCCCTTTTTTTAGTGGCAATGGGCTGTGCCATTATGGTCGGTATTTTAGATGCGATGATGCCCTTGGCCATCAAGCTTTTTATGGATACCCTCTTTGAACAAAAAAGTTTATGGGCCGTATTTCAGTCCCTACCCGCGTGGGTTTCTCCTTTTTTAGCGGTGTTAAGCCCTTATCAAACCGCCTTGTCTCAAATCAATTTGATTCAGCAAGCCATCTATATTCCTGTGGGGATTGTCCTGTTTACGTTGGTTCAAGGCATCTTTAACTATACGGCCAATCTCACCAATACCATGGTACGCGTGGATATTAACCAGCGACTTAAGCATGATTTATTCACCAAGTTGCTTCATTATGAAACCGCGTGGTATGACCGGTCTTCGACAGGGGAAGTCTTGGCTCATTTTGCAGGGGACGCGGACAACGCCACGCAAGGGCTCACCGATATTTTAAAAACCTCGGTTATTCGTCTCTTTAGCATCTTGGGGTTGTCACTCACGTTGTTGGGGCTTTCCCCTCCATTGGCGTTAGTGGCCTTAAGTGTTTTAGGCACCATTGTCATACCCATTGCTTTTTCTAGACGATTTTTAAAACGGATTAGTGAAGCCTCCTTAGACGCCTCAGGTCAACTTGCGACGCATTATACGGAAGTCTTACAAGGCAACCGTATTATCAAACTCTTTCATTTGCATGAGCATCAAGCGGATTTACTAGAGCGTGCCTTAAAAAAAGTGCGTCATATTAGTATCCGTATGGCGCAAGTGTCAGGCATACTAACCCCCATGATGCACAGTATTGCGGGCTTAGGGATTGGCTTGGTCTTATTTTATGGCTCCTTACTTATTCGCGAAGGGAGCCTGACGGCAGGGGGCTTTGCGGCTTTTATTACCTCCTTAATTTTGCTTTATACGCCGATTAAAAGCTTAGGGAATTCATCCACTCAATTTCACTTGGCTTTTTTGTCTTTAGAGCGTGTCTTTAATCGATTAGAACGGGTTTTAAACGCTTTGCCTTATGGGAATCTTCCTAAACAACACTTAGACACTGGTATTCACATGGAAAATCTGTCTTTTCAATATCGTCACGATTTGCCCGTGGTCTTAAAAAACGTGAGTCTTCATATTCAAAAAGGCCATAGCGTGGCCTTGGTGGGGGGGTCTGGAAGTGGTAAATCGACCTTGGCCCACTTATTATTAAGGCTTTATGATCCAAGCGCGGGTCAAATCGTATTGGATGCAACCCCGATTCATGACATTGAAGAAACGGCTTTTCGTCAATTAATTACCGCTGTTTTTCAAGACAATTTCATTTTTTGTGGCACGATTCGAGACAACCTACTCATTGCCAAGCCTGACGCGAGCGAAGCGGACTTAAATCAAGCGCTTCAACATGCCTACTTGTTTGATGTGGTGCAGAATCAAATGCCTGAAGGACTGAATACCACCGTGGGTGAGCGCGGGGTAATGCTGTCTGGAGGGCAACGCCAACGCTTGGCCATTGCCCGCGCCTTTTTGAGAAATGCCCCCATTTTAGTCTTGGATGAAGCAACTTCTGCTTTAGACAACGAAAGCGAACGGATGGTACAAAAAGCGATTGAAGGACTGATGAAAGACCGCACCGTGATTGTTATTGCCCACCGGCTCAGTACCATTCAACACTGTGATGTGATTGTGGTGATGAACCATGGTGAAATTGTTGAAATGGGCTCCCATACGGATTTGTTAGAACGCCAAGGGGCCTATGCCAAATTACATTCCCTTGGAGATGCCGTCTTGGTCTAGCGAGAAATAATCCACTTTGAAATAGATGAGATGAGTGACGAATGAAAACCCGATATCTTGTTTTTTTAATGGCCTGTTTTTTGGTGATGGTGGCGATGTCGATGCTCTTGCCTAAGGCAACGGCCGCGATTTCTCCTTTAGCAAGCCCACACCACACGCTTCCGATGAATCACTTATATCCCTTTGACGAGACCCCACTGGGTAGGCGTGCCCCTTTGATTATTCTACCTGGCCGTGCGCAGGAATCTCAAGGCAATCCGTGGTGGAAGAAGTTTTATCACGCTTGGCAAGCGGAACCCGCCCTTCAAAAAAAATATAAGCTCTATGTGTTTTTATATGATTCAACCGTGAATGTCGAAGTCCCTACGCTTGCGTTTCGTCATGCCTTACATGATTTTTTAGACACGACGACTCATTCTCAGGCTAAAATTGTTTTATTGTCGTACAGCTTAGGGGGTCTTATTGCACGAGATGCCCTTATTGAAGAACCCGCTTTGCTAGAACCTATTGATACGGTCTTTGGGATGAGTGTGCCTTATCACGGTTCCCCTTTATTTGACAAAAATTGGTTAGGGCAACATTTCACCCATTATTCCCCCTTACGCCGTGGCTGGGATGAACTGATTTATACTTTATACCTTAAAAGTAAGTCCAACTTGGTGGACGGCATGGCCTTTGTCAATTTTGATGCTTCTAAGCCCCAGTCGAGTCAACCCAAGGCCGTTTTAGGATTGCTCCCACGTGAAGCCTTGCCCTTAAGCCCCAATCTACCTCGCTGGAAGGAAAGTGAGACGCCTGCCCTGCGTGTTTTTAAATCCAAACTACTGGTTTACGCGAGTTACCTCAAATCACAGTATAGTGAACATGGGAAAGAAGGCTTGGTGAAGGATGACCTCACGGTGTTTGGAACCGTCTCTCGGGTGAATAACTTGGTTTTAGGAAGTGTCGTCCCCACCTATGTGCCGAGCGTCCATCGTACTTTAGATTTTATGGGTCGCCAAATGGCTCAACTTCCTGTGGCCAATGTGCCGTATTGGAAGAAACCCAAGTCATATCCCTTGGGTCATGGTCACCCCTATCGCTTTAATGATGGCGTCATTCCTGCCAGTTCCCTCTTTTATTTACCCGTGAGGGATACCCCTTATACGGAATATATCGGTGCCTATCCTCAATTGTGGGATATTTGCGGCGGGCGCTTTTTTGACGATTTAGATCATGTGGACTTGGGGCATTATCGGTATCCTGAATTCCCCTTGGTGAAGAAAGATGTCTTTCACGGCAATGAAAAAGCAAAAAAACCGATGCAGTGGCTTTTGGATGATTTAAAGAATTTACACACGGCGTCAGGCTTTCAATGTCATTAAGGTTTTTCTGTTGAAGGCGTTGACGAAGAGGCCTGCTTTTTAAGGCGGACATTTTCCAGTACCAAATCATTCATACTGTTAAAACTGAGTCCTTCAACCCACGCGTGATTCAACCATAATTTTCGACGGGTAAATAGGGGGCAAATAACAGTGTCTTGATTAAGTAAAAGAGTTTGTGCTTCATTATAAAGGGCTTGACGAGCAGGGGTATTGGGCAGGCGTCGAGCCGCTTCAATCAGCGTATCATAGCGCTTAGAGGTCCAACCCGTGTGATTATTCCCATTACTACTGTGAAAGAGCCCTAAAAAACTATCGGCATCGGGGTAGTCGACAAACCATGTGAGCAAAAAGAAGGGAGGCGTGTCATAAGTTAAACGAGACAAATACACTTTCCAATCCAGCGTTTGTAAGGGGGGACTCATGCCGAAGCTTTCCTGCGCATGAAATTTTATAATTTCAGCAATTTTGCGGACCCCATAATCATTGGTAAAGCTTAAGAGAGGCATCTTAAAATCAGGATGCGTTTGAAGATAGTTTTGCCACGTGGCGTTGGCGGCGCTTGGATTAAAATCATGCCCGAGCTTTGGGTTGGCGCCAAATAAATTGGGGGTGACAAAGCTTTTA
>JBIJBR010000099.1:0-6089 GCA_044345135.1 Vampirovibrionales bacterium | reverse complement strand
TTGGTAGAAAACTTGTTTAAAGACCTTAAAAATTTCAGACGAATGGCAACCCGTTACGATAAATGAGATGTGGCTTAAATAAATGTCGACACTGCCTAGGCAATTTCGTTTAGATCAGGATCATCTCCATACAATCTTCTTGGATTGGGGTCTAGTTTTATTTCTTCTTTGTTCTTGTCGGTATTTTTCTCAGGGCTTGTCTTGGGGGAGAGTGTCTGTGTCGTCTGCCGACCCACTGACAGGAGCGTACCACTCTTTAAGTCTACCACTATTGACGTTTTCATCAGCTGAATTAAAGCGTTTGTTATGGTCGAATTCATAGTAAACGTTGCCTTCGGTTTTACGTTTGCGAACACGAATCGTCATATTTTCATAGCCCCCCCCTGATTCATTCGGGGCTTTAATAATGATTCGAGCGGTCGTTTCATTGCCCGTGGTACTTTTTTCGGTGTCTTTCACTACGCTCACAGTACCACCATGTTTGATCTTGACCGTCTCACCTATGCTCACGGTTTGACCATCCACCGTCACCTGACCCTTCGAATCCGCTTTAATGGCAGAACCGTTAATCCTGTAGTTAATCGTATCCATATAGACATCTTTACCTATTTTATTCATATGGACTTTTAATTCAGAGTTTTTATCTTTAATCAGTTGATAATCACCGGGTTTATCAATGCTGATGATTTTACCTGTTGCGGAATTTTTAAATTTAGGGTCACCATACCCTGTAAAACCAACGGAAACCTCTTCTTTTTTAGTGGGTGTGGGTGCTTCAGTTGTTTCGTGAGTTTCAGTCGTTTCAGTGGTGGCTTCTGCTTCCGCGGTGGCTTCTGCTTCCGCACTCGCCTTGGCGACGGTCGTCTCTTCTTTTTTATCCCCCTTAAATAAGTTAGGTAAAATAAATAAAGCCGCGGCTCCTAAACCAAGCGGGAGTAACCAATCCCCAATCCCTCCTTTTTTTTCTGTTTGCTGCTGCTGTTGTTGTTGTTGCTGAACAGGCGGATACTCGGGTAATTTAATTTCTGGGATTTTAATCTCAGGAATTTTGATTTCGGGAATTTTAATCTCAGGCGGCGTGGTAGGCGTCGTCGTGGTATTCGTCGTGTTGTTATAGTACTGACGTGCATCCACCAAAAGAATTTGGGTTTTTAAACTATGCGTTTTTTCATCATATACGGTGACAGGGGCATACACCTTACTGGCATCCGTTAGATTCACATTTGTTTCGGTATTCGGCGCATAGACTTTGGTATCCGTCGGGGCAAAGGCTTGCCAATTACTAATGTTAGGCGCTAGCACGGTTGAAGCATCCATCGTGGTGGTGGTGGTGTTCGTGTTGTAATTAGGCGTGCTGGGGTAAGTCGTCGTACTAGGATAAGTCGGCGTGCTGGGGCTTTGGTAGTTCATCCAATCCCCCGTTGTGCCGTAAGTCGGGGTCGTGGTGGCATTGGCAAGCGTACTGCCTACCGCATAATTGGTCGCAGTCGGCATGGCTAAGGCGGCATAGGGATCTGCCGTAGGAGATGGATTCAAGCCATAAGGCGAAGAAAAGGGAGGTTGTAAAGAAATCACAGGGGTATATCCTTTCATAGGAAGAGATTAAGCAACAGGGGAATGAATAAGAAAGAGAAAAAAGAGATAAAGTATTCACATCTCGTCAAGGAAGAGGAAACGCAACACTTATTTAGTTATATACTTTAATAAACAATTTATTAAGTTCAGAATTGTCCCCGTTGTACAAAACGTAACATTTAATTATCAATTCGTTACAGAACGCGTTTCATTATGAGTGCTCATGAAAAAAGCCCCCAAGGAAGGGAGCTTTTTTCTGGTGATTGTTCATGTTTCTTAGGGGAAGCGTTCCTATGGGGAGACAGATAAATAATCGTCCACCAAACGACGGAACTCATCGCCTTCTAGGGTTTCTTTTTCTAGTAGCTCATGCGCGAGACGGTCCATCAACGCACGATGCGTCAATAATAATTGGCGCGTATATGCGTATTGTTCATCCACAATTCGTCTGACTTCAATGTCTATTTTAGCGGCCATTTCTTCACTATAATTGCGAGTGGTGCCAAAATCACGCCCCATGAATTGTTGTTCATTGCGCTCACCGTAAGGTAAAGCGCCCAAGGCATCTGTCATGCCGTAGGTCATCACGATATTACGCGCCACCTTGCCAACATGCTGAAGGTCATTCGCGGCCCCAGTGGACACATAATCTGCCCCGTACACGATTTCTTCCGCCACACGCCCCCCAAGGGACACGGCAATATTGCCCAACATGGTTTTCTTCTTTAAAGACACTTGTTCATATTCTTCTTCAGGGGCGTACCACGCATAACCCAAAGCAAAGCCCCGCGGAATAATGGTGACCTTACGTAATGGGTCTTGCCCTTCCGTGAAGTAACCCGTTAACGCGTGCCCCACTTCATGATACGCCGTGGATTCTTTGTCTTCTTCTTTAATGATTTTAGACTTCTTTTCAAGTCCCATCACCACACGATCAATACTGTCTTCTACATCCAAGCTATTAATTTCCGTTTTATGACGACGCGCGGCGAGTAATGCGGCTTCATTTAATAAGTTGGCTAAATCTGCCCCGCTAAATCCAGAAGTACGCCGTGCAATTTTCTTGAGTTCGACGTCATCTCCCATGGGCTTACCTTTGGCATGGACGTCCAAAATTTGTTCGCGCCCTTTTAAATCAGGTTTGTCAATCACGACGCGCCGATCAAAACGACCGGGGCGAAGCAGGGCATTGTCTAGAATATCAGGGCGGTTGGTCGCGGCGATAATAATAATGCCTGTGGTGGGGTCAAACCCATCCATTTCAACGAGGAGTTGGTTCAGCGTTTGTTCACGTTCGTCATGACCACCGCCCATGCCTGAACCCCGTTGACGCCCCACCGCATCAATTTCATCAATAAAGACAATACAAGGGGCCTGTTTTTTGGCTTGTTCAAACAAATCACGGACACGGCTCGCCCCTACGCCCACAAACATTTCCACAAAGTCGGACCCTGAAATACTAAAGAAGGGCACACCTGCTTCCCCTGCCACGGCTTTAGCGAGCAAGGTTTTTCCTGTGCCTGGAGAGCCCACCAACAAGACGCCCTTGGGGATTTTTGCCCCCAATTTTTGGTAACGATCCGCATTTTTAAGAAAATCGACGACTTCTTCTAATTCTTCCTTGGCTTCATCAATGCCTGCGACATCTCCAAAGGTGATTTTAATATCTTTTTCAACCAGCATTTTGGCACGACTTTTCCCGAAGCTCATGGCTTGGGAGCCTCCCGACCCCATTTGTCGATACAAAAAGACCAGCAATAAAATCGGTAATAAGGCCCACATAAAATACCCGAGGATATTCCACCAAAACGCCTGTTTTTCAGGATCTTTTACTTCAATGGCAATGTGCTGCGCTTCCATTTGAGGCAACCATGTTTCGACCGTTCCCGCGGGCATTTGCACTTGATAATGAGCCACGGCAGGCTTTTTCCCTTTGGTGCTTTCAGGCAGAAGCCACTGACGCCAGTTCGACTCAGGGGTGGCTTTTTCCTTTGGGGTGGGGACTTTTTTTGCGCTAGGGATGGCTTTAATGGCTTGAATGGAAGGCTTGGCGATGGCTTCTACTTCAAGTCCTTCAATCACCACCCGATTAATTTGTCCCGCATTCACTTTACTCATGAGTTCAGAATAAGAAAGGACCTGAGGCTTTGCGTCCGTATTACCGACCATTAAAGTCGACGCAAACAACACGGCAATGAGCAACAAGGCTGTAATCAAAACGCCAGTGGTCTGATAATTTTTCATAGGGGAATTTTATTCTCACTCCAAGAACCGCAAGTCATCATACGAACTGAGTATAGCATAAATTCAACCCCTTGTCTGGCGACCTTTAGCATATTTTAATCAAGTGCTGTAGAGCGCATAGCGATAAAGGGGCCTCTTTTATTTTGACGATGTTTTTGATAGGCTAAAGGCATGGATCTTAATCTTCAAGGAGCCTTGGCTTGACTATATCTATAAGCGCTGAACCCGTTTCCCTTGAGGAAAGCCCGCCCCCTGCGAAGGACTTTCCTCGTGTCATTCCACAAATCGATACCGCGTCTTATCATAGTCAGCGTACCTACAATACGCCCCTTCGTATCGGGGCCCATACGGTTGTGAATAGTCGAGTCGTTTTAGCCCCCATGGCGGGGGTGACGGATCTTATTTTTAGAAGCTTGGTCCGCCAAAGTGCGCCTCATTCTTTAATCTGCACGGAAATGATTAGTTCCAATGGCTTGGTCTATAGTAAACGATGGGACGCCCAAATTCTAGACAAAAGCTTGGAAGACCACCCCATTGCCTATCAGTTGGCCGCCAACCGTCAAGAGGTGCTGGTGGAAGCCGCCCGTAATATCGTGGCCAAGCATCGGCCCGATACGCTAGACTTGAACATGGGTTGCCCTGTTAAAAAAATAACGGGTAATTTTGAAGGCTGCGCTTTAATGAAGGATGTGGACCACGCCTATGCCTTGGTCAAAGCCGTGAGTGAGGCGGTGGATGTGCCGATTACCGTCAAATGTCGCTTGGGCTGGGATTTTAATCACATGAATTACATCGACTTTGGCCGGCGTATGGAAGATGCAGGTGCTCAAATGTTAACCTTACATACGCGTACCCGTTCGCAAGGCTATAAGGCGGGTGTTCAATGGGACGCCTTGGGCCACCTGAAGCAAGCCGTCGGTATTCCTGTGGTGGGCAATGGGGATATTGTGACGCCTCAGGATGCTCAATTTGTGCTAGATACCTACGGCATTGATGCCGTCATGATTGGGCGCGGGACTCAGGGCGAACCGTGGCGTATTGCTTTGATTGATCATTATTTAAAAACCAATGAATTATTAGCCGAACCCAGCTTGGCCGAACGCTTGCGCTACGCCTTAGAACACACCCAACGCATGATTGAATACAAAGGCGAAACGGTCGCGATACGAGAAATGCGGGGGCAATTGCCGTGGTATGTGAAGGGGTTTCAGGGGGCGTCTCAATTTCGGGGGCGCCTCACGCAAGTGAACACCTTGCAAGAGGTCTTGGCGCTCTTTGCGGAATTGCAAGCGTGTAGCGAAGGGTAATCCCCCGTTCCACTAAAAATGAGTGGGGCTTAGCTTTTTATTTGGTGGAGCCTGTCTCTTGCAATACCGAAGAAGGAACAATAGTATTTTTGCCATTCGGGTGTTTCAACGGGGCGTTTTTTGTTAAATAGGAAGCACGAGGTTCATAGAATAAAACAGGCGCAGAAGGAGACGAAGGGTCAGGCGCTTGAAGGGTAGGGCTTTGGCTCAGTATCTCAAAAAGACGGGGGTTGGGCTGTTGGCCGAAACGACTATTTAATTGAATCGTCTTTGTTATAATGGTTGTGTCTGACGGCATTTCTATGCCATTGGTATGGCCATGAACAAAATCAATTTCTTGATGTTGAACCCCTCTTTCACGATAACGCTTTCCCCCTGCGTAGCGTTGCTCCGTCAAAAAACCAATCCTTGTCAAAGCCTCAGGGTCGTTTGTCTCTTGGGCTTTTTGTAGTAAGTCGTTTGACTCAGCCACCAAAGTCTTCCAACCGTCTATACTCATCTCGTCCAGATCTGTTGTCTTAAATTTAGACGGTAACAAGTCTAAAAATCTTTTTAAAATAGGATTTGCTAAGCCATGCTTTCCCTTTGTGATCAGTGGCGCATGACTACAAAATAGATATTTCCCCTCACTGGTTTGCGTGAGTGCAAAGAGAGACTCTTTTTGTTCGAGATTGTTCAGAAAACGTTGGTAGGTGTTTAATAAAGATGTGTCCCCTATTTTAAGTAAAGTCCATAAGGATAAAACCCAGTTTTGACAGCCCAGCTCAATCGGCCCGTGTTTTAAGACCTTTTTGAACCAGCCTTCACAATCCGCCAAGCTTTTATTTCGATGAAGGCGCGCTCGATGGCTATGATTGGAATACAAGACCGTGGTCTCAGGAAATAAGCTCAGAAACTGATCTAAAACAGGTAGGCCTAATACGTCAGGGAAACGGTCATTCTCAGGATCTCCTAATAAGGTTA
>JBIJBR010000005.1:0-21143 GCA_044345135.1 Vampirovibrionales bacterium | reverse complement strand
GACTATGCAAGGCTTCGTATTGCGATTCTCCTTGTTGCCGAATTTCTTCGGCCAAGCGCTTGAGTTCGGCGGTTGCCTTTTTGATGTCCTCATCCAAGACGTCTAGCTGAGCGCGTGCCGTTTGACGCGCCGTTTTCGCATCCGCTAAAGCTTGATGTTCTAAGGCCAAGGCGTTTTTCATATTTTTTAGACGCAAGACGTCTAAAGTGGCTTCTAAAGTTTGTACCTGCTGACGTAAGTCTTGATACTGAATCGCCTTGTCTCGCTCCCCTTCTAATTCACCCAGCCGTGCTTTAATTTCACCGAGCAAAAGTTCATGGCGTTCAATGTTGTCTGCGGTGGTGGCAATTTCTTTTAAGGCTTGGTCGATTTTGCGGTCATAGTCGGCAATACCGGCCAATTCATCCACAATTTTACGACGCTCTACCGCGGACATATTCACAATAGCTGCCACATCGCCCTGCATCATCACATTGTAAGAGCCTGGGGAGACATGATACAAAGCCAAGACGTCATGAATTTCTCCTAAAGTGGAGGCCTTGCCGTTAAGATAATACGTAGAACTATAAGTCGAAGCAGACGCTTTAATACGACGTGACACCGTCAATAATTCACTGGATTCTAAGGACGCCAAAAGGGCGAGGGTCTTTTCCTTTTGGGTTTCATCTTCACTAAAGCTTCCTTCTAACACAGAATCAGGTAGTTCCCTACCCCCTTTGTTAAAGGTAATGGTGACGGTGGCCTCTCGTCGTCGTGAAGTGTTATTAATGAGGTCCGTAAGCTTTTCCGCCCGCATGGTACGAGAAGACGACAAGCCTAGACAAAAGAGAATACCATCCACAATGTTGGACTTGCCTGAACCATTGGGACCAGAAACGGTTGTAAACCCTCGGCGAAAAGGAATAAGCGTTTTCCCATGAAAGGATTTAAAGTTGTCGATTTCAATCTGTTGAATGTGCAATGGGGACGCATCCTTAGCAAGGGGTAGAAAGGGATAGAAAGGGGTGAGAGTCCGACGTGAAAACCAAGCCACTTCATTATATATCCTAACACGTTGAAAGACAAACCCTACGCACAAAAGGGGAAGCGTTTTGTTTTTATGCCTTTAGGACAACACATTTGATACGAGATGAAATCAGTTTTGACACATAGGCAAAAAGAGGCAGAGAACCACGTATGACGTTTAATCCAATCAATTTAGGGCAAGAGGTGTTTCGTAGTGCAGGGAATGCTGCAAATGGGGCGACCGTTCGGCTCCTGCTTACAAGAGGTAATATTGAGCAATCGTCTATTCAGGCATGGAATAGTGCGGGGTCTGCTGTAAATCATGCGACCGGTCAGGTCCTACTTTGGAAAGATATGGCTGAGAAACTGCCTTATCTTATGCGCACACAGGAAAAAATGCTTGTTTCTCCATGGGTACATACCAGTGTCGAAAAACTTCACCCACCGTTAATAAAGGCTGCTAAAAAGACTATAAAAGACAATATCCCAAGTAATCTTATTACGGCGCCAGTCGTGAGTCATTTTCAAGCAAATATTGATACTCAAATCCATAATTTGTTTGGAGCACTTCATGTTTCAGGGCCTATGGGAGGTGTTGGGGAACACCTCTTCCGTTTCGCAACGACTCATATAACTAACCTTTTATAAACGGCACGGAGCGTCACCCTTAACTGTTAAAAGAAGCGCTTCGCACAAAAGGGCGAGTCTTTTTTATGTGCTTAGCATCGCGTATAAGGTCCGTTTTGACAGAAACCTTTACATCGGGTATGCTAGATGGATATTTTCTTACAGAGGTAGATAAAGCGCCTAAAAAAGGGGTCGAGACGGGGCATGAAAGTTCCTTCCATTCTAAGTACCGTTTCGCAGGGAAGGCAAAAGGCCTGTAATTTTGTAAAGCATGCGTTTAATGGCGCAACGACGTTTGTATTGTTTACAAAAGCAGAAGTGAAGAGAGCTCCTGAACGTCTGAATCCTGAGCTAAAGCAAAACGTGTCTCCTGTTCTAAAACCCAAACTCAAGGCTTCCTACCTAGTTGCATTAACCACCTTAAGGCATATGGGGTGGAATCTAATAGAACAAGGAGGCCCCAATATGGGTCCCCTGTTTAGTCATTGGCAAGACGGACTGGAAGAAACGTTCGATCACTTGCTTACGACACACCATATTCCAGCGGGGGCGATGCGTCCGATGGAACAAGTCTTCCATTGGATTTTGAATTTCACGATGTAAATCAAACTACACTTTAAGTAATTGTAAAACGGCTTGATTACTCACGTTGGCTTGACTCAGAATACTGACCGCGGCATTTTGTAAGACTTGGGCTTGCGTGTATTCGGCGGAAGATTTGGCAATATCCGTGTCTTCCAACCGACTACGAGACGCCGTAATATTTAAAATACTATTGTTGATATACTCGTTGGCGCCTTCTAATTGATTGCTTAAGGCCCCAATGGTCCCTCGGCGATTACTAATAACACTCAGCGCATTATCCAAATCTTTGAGGTAAGACCGCATTCGGTCCGCAGTGGTGAGCTGGGTCGTGGTTCCGTCATAAATATCATTTAAGGTACTGGGCGTCCATCGGGGAGGGTCCACCACGCCTTCGAGTCCCAAGGTGGTGGTATCGATTTTGGCAAAGGCCCCAACGATGTCAATGGTATTGCCCGTTAGACTTGAACCGCCTGCAATTTGAATTTTAGCATCCGTTAAAGACCCATCTAATAAGTTGGACCCATTAAAGGTGGCCGCAGCACTCATACGATTGATTTCATCGAGCAAACTACGCATTTCTTTGGCGATATTGGTGCGCTGTTCTGGGCCATAAGTGTCTGAAGCCCCTTGAACCACGAGTTCTCGAATGCGTTGTAAGTTGTCGTTCATCACACTGAGGCTACCTTCGGTGGTTTGTAGCATGGACAAACCATCTTGCACATTTTGCGTGGCCCGTTGGCTGGTGAGTAAATCAAAGTTTAAATTTTGAATAATGGCGTAACCACTGGCGTCATCCGCACTACTTCTGATTTTTTTGGAACTGGCGATGTCTTGAGCGGCCCGATCCACCCGGTTGGTATTGGTACGAAGCGTTTGTAAGGCTTTAATGGCATTTAAATTACTATTGACAAATTTTACGGTCATGGCTGGCTTTCCTCCTTGAAAGTCCATAAATGGGGTTTCTTCTCTAGCACGCTCTATCACTCCTTATATCGGTGGGTCGCAACGGGACTAAAGGCAGCTCCTTCGTTTGAAGGAGGGATTTTTTCTTCTTCGGTGTCCCTACGTCATTTTTTGACTTTGTGCTATCATCAAAAACAGTGTAAAAGACAATGATTAACCCTTTGCAAAGGTTTTACTTATGATGTTGTCCGATTCTTTTTCAGACGCTGATTTCTCGGATTATGATCCTCAAGCGTGTCTCGACACCTTAAAAAATCCAGATCAGCCGATGGATGCACGTATGAAGGCCTTGTTCCAAATGATGACAGGCAACAGTGTGGATGCCTTAATGGCTTTACTCCCCCTTTTTGAGGCGGATTCAGGCTTAGCGCTTGAGGTGCGTGAAGCCATTGCCGTGGTCTTGGGTGAATGGGCCAGTGAATCAGCCACCGATGCCTTACTGAGGTGTTATGAAAATGAAGCCGAAGCCAAATCTTTGCGAGTGGTGGCCTTAGAAGCCTTGGGGAAGACTCAACATGCCAAAGCCTTAGACTGCTTGATGAAAGCCCTCCAACAAGAAGATAATGATTTTTTTGGCACAGCAGCTGAAGCCCTTAAACATTTTGGAGCCGACGCCCTACCTGAACTGTGCCTAATGTTAAAAGACGGGCAGGCGGATGTGCAATGCATTGCCGCATGGCACTTAGGCAAGCTGAAAAATACCATGGCGATTCCGCATTTGGTGCAGGCCTTGCAAGTGGACAGCCCTGTCGATGTCTTGGCGTTGTGTGCATGGGCCTTGGGACAGATTGGAGAAGCCCGTTCAGAGGTGTTAACCGTGTTACAAGCCCATTGTCACCACCCCGTGGCGGATATTGCCCAACGCGCCCAAGATGCCTTGGTCAAGGTGCGTCGTAATTTAAATTAGGCTCTTTTTAGACTCATTTTATTGCGGAGTCCTCGCCAAGTACGCTCACCCCAAGGGGGTATTTTGAATGCGCTCCCAAGCAAAAAACTCCCCGTAGGGAGTTTTCAAATGGCTATGGCGGGATTCGAACCTGCGACACTACGGGTATGAACCGTATGCTCTAACCAACTGAGCTACATAGCCACAGTAGACATAAATTCTATTATCCATAAACCATTGGGGAATGCAAGCCTTCGGAGGGAGTGGCCCTGCTGATTCAAATTAAAAACGGCCTAACAGTGGAAGATTAAATAAAGTTGACACCGAATTTTTTGAATATATTATATGTAGTAAAATGAGATTTCTCGCTTCTTTTTTAGCTGGCGCCGTCAGAGACCTTTTCACGGAAAAAGGTCTCCAACACCTCTAAATCCGTTCAAGGGGGGACGGGGTAGGACGCATTGCGTTTCTCCTCCCCTTCGTCCCCCCTTGAAAATCCCCCCTGAATCCCCACCTCCTCGCATCATGTCCTTGCACGACGTCCGCAAAATGTCTCGGATGCCTCGCATTTAATGCGTTGACGTCTGCTCTAAAAAAACTTCTCCCTTTAAAATCAAAAAGGTCTGCCTTTTGGTGAGAAAATCTATAAATGGGTGCTGGCGCGACAAGGCTCTTTTGGGTATGCTAAGGGGTGTCCGAGTCGTCTCTCGCTTGCTTAGGGAAGTCTTCATCTTATGCCTATTGCTGAACTCATTCGTAGTCGACAAAATCCCTACTTTAAAGCGGGGCTGGCCCTGCATCAACGTAAGCATCGTGTGGCCATGGGGCAGCTTTTGGTCGTCGGGGAAAAAGCCATCAAAGAAGCTCAAGCAGCAGGACTTCCCTTAGAACGCCTCTTTATCCGCGAAGACGTTTTGCTGTCACCAAACACGTTTGCACCTGCCTTACCCTATCACCCCCTCACAGAAGCCTTGCTTAAAACACTGGCGGAAACCGATTCCGCACCCTCCATGGTCGCAGTGATGTCTCTCCCTCAGCAGGCGCAGCTTCAATCGGCGGAAGAGCTCCCACGGCCTATTGAACCGCAAGAGCGTCTGTTGGTTTTAGATGGTGTGCAGGACCCTGGTAATATGGGGACCTTATTACGCAGTGCCGTGGCCTTTGGCGTCAAGCGTGTGCTGGTTTTAGAACCCGCGGTGGATGTCTGGTCCCCCAAAGTGATTCGCTCCTCTATTGGGTTACAATTTAGACTTCAACTTCAAAGCTACCGTCCCCCCACAACTGCAGAAGCCCTCCATGCCTTAACGAGTCAGGGCTGGCATCTTTATTTGGCAGACGCGTTTGAAGACGGGCATGCTCAGGGGCAGTACCTTCATGAATTCAAGCCTTCCGCCACTCAGGGGCTGGCCCTAGTTTTGGGGCAGGAAGGGCAGGGACTTCGTTTGAGTGCTTCTGAAAAAAAGACCTTTCCCGTTTTAAGTGTCGCCATGACTGAGGTGGCTGAATCCTTAAATGTAGGGGTAACGGGTAGCCTTATGCTTCATCATTTTTTTAGTGCCACTGTAAAGGGGGCCTCCCATGGATCTTAAAGCATTGGATGCCTTACCGCCTCATTTACGTCCCCCCACGCAAGTCCCTGAATCAGACGCCTTAAAGGCTTCTAATTCTTTTGGTGCCCCCTCGTCTTCAGAAGAAGACTGGGCCCGTATTGAAACGCCCCAAGACTTATGGAAATGGGCGCAAAAACGTTGGGATGAAGGGGTGCTCCCTCATATTGAAGAGCTCCGTTGGCGTTTGGGCTGGACGATAGCCGTTTGGGTGCTCGCTATAGGGGGGAGTTACTTTATCGCCAAACCCGCTTTGCATCACTTACAACGCTTAGCCCCTTCCGCGACTCAATTCGTGCAACAGGCCCCGACGGATGCACTACTGGGTATTTTTCAAATTATGCTTTTAATCGGGAGTGTTTTGACCTTGCCTATCGCGTTGTGGCATGGGTGTCGTTTCTTGCTTCCTGCCCTGACCTTGGAAGAACGTGCGTGGTTGCTACCCGCCTTAGGACTTGCAACAGGGGGGGGACTCATCGGCGGAGTCTTTGGATATTTCGCAGTACTGCCTTTGACCTTGCAAGTGCTTTTTCAATTTTCTGAAGGGGTGGCGGTGCCTCAAATGAGTCTACTGCCCTATATTGGTTTTGCCGTGACTTTAATAGGGGTCATGAGTCTGACCTTTCAAATGCCTTTATTGGCGTTCTTATTGGGTCGCTTAAAATTATTAAAGCGAGCGACTTTAAAACGCTATTGGAAAGAAAGCTTTGTAGGGATGCTCCTAATTGCGGCCGTGGCCACCCCGAGTCAGGATCCCATTACTTTGATTTTGGTGGCGGGGGCCATGTATCTGTTGTATGGCGTCTGTTTTTTGGTGACCCCTGTCGTATAGAAATGGAGCGTTCACAAGGGCCGTACGCACAAGTTTTGAATCCTTTGGGTTTTATATCTATAGGGACGATGAACGCATAAGGACACGCACATGAGTGGGATGAATCTCGTATTTAGTGAACCCAGTTCAAACGCTTACCCTTGGAATTATAATTTGTCAGGGATGGCGATTTCTCCAGCCCAATACGCGTCTTTTTCGCCGTATCAAAACGACAGATATTCACCCCTTTCTTTTCAGCAACGTAGTGTAATAGGCGAGCCCCTTCCCACGCCTTTTGCAAGTTTACAGGCCAATGCCTTACAAAGTATTGCAATGTATCGTTATCAGCAAACGCCTCAAATTAATCCACAACAAACCTTTGCTAATTTTGGGGGTCTGAATGAATTTGGGTTTGGCCGTAGTCAATTCCCTCCAGAAGGTTTACCCAGTTTTCAAGGCATGGCTTAATAAGCGTTTCCAATATTTTATCGCGTCTTTACCCAAAATGACCGCGGTTTAAACGTTCATAATATCCAGCCAATGCTCCTGTGGAGGGGGAAGTATTTTGCTGAGGAGGCACGGCAATCGTTTTCAGAGTATTGGGATGCACGACGGGTTGACGACTGCTTTGTTGATGACGGAAGGCAAAATAACTGGGGGCTTTAAGCTGCCCCACTTTAGGAGTGTTCATTTTTTCAAGGAGGGGATCTATAGGCTTCGCTTCGGTAAGGGGTAAAGGTACTTCTTCTTCTGCTTCAAGCGAAGGAATCTTCATCGAAGGAGCGGGCGCGCTAAAAATACTATTGCCCGTTAAGCTTGAAGGCGCATCCAGCGGAATGAGGTCTTCTTCAGCCATTTGCTCTAAAAAAGAAGGGGGAGGACTGTCTTCTTCTGTCGCATCGGGTAATAGCCAGCTGGCAAAGGGTTTGTCGTCTTCAGTAAAGGGGGCGGGAGGAGTGGTTTCTATGGAGATCACCTTCGTATTACGACGCCACGGGCTAAAGCCTTTTGGATTTTTTTTGATGAAAATAACCGCCCCCATACTCGCCAGAAGGCCTGTTAAAACCATCGCCATTTGCCATAAAAGGGTGTTAAACTGTTTGGCTTCTATCTGGGTTAAGTGGGCAGCTACACGTGCATTAATCCAGTCTTCTCTCTGCCAAGGGAGACGAAGATAACGTTGGTAGGCTTCTTCAGGCGCAATAAGCACTTCGATAGGAGGAGCAGGTTCCGCCTGTAAATTTTCAAGCGGGGGAAGACTTTCCGTCACGGGGACTTCAGAAAAAAGCGAGTCCTTGTTGAGCAAAGGAGAAGTCTCTACGGTATTTACATTTTGAGAAGAAGATAGCTCCTCCTGACGGGGCGTTTCAATTTCGGTCACCCCTTTATCTGAGGGAGGAATGATTTGAGCTTTTGAAGGGCTCGGTGAGAAGGAGCGTTGTTTGAACGGTGTACTTCTTTTACGGTGATGAGACGCATGGAGCTTAGGCTTGGCCTTTTTAGAAGGGGAAGAAGCATTTAAATGCACATCGGCTTCCAAGGGGGGATAGTCCATGAGCGAATGAGCGCCTTGGGGGTTTACAGAAAAAGTCGACCACTGGGAGACACCTGCTTGGGTCGTTGAATGGTCAAGGGGGTTTAATTTCATATGGACTTGTACATCTTGGGCGTGTACACCTGGCAAAACGACGGAAAGCTTACCACTTTCAACATTTAAACGTGCAATATGCTGTCCGGTGGCATCCATAATCAAAGGAGTGGAGCGCACTTTTTCCGACGTTTTTCCGACTAAGTCCAGTGTGTAAACGCCTTCATGTTCTTGTTCTTGGGGCTTGAATTCGGCCGCATTGCCAGAAACATTGACGTTGATATGAAGCTTACCATTCTCTTCTTTGTTGAGGGAAATATGTTCAATCGTGGTGGCATGTCCAATCGTGGTTGACATCCCTAAAATAAGACCCGCTAAAATAAGACCCTTGCGTCCGTGCAGAGGAAGGCTTTGCCATAGGGGATTCATCATGGGATAAGGCATCCTTAGTCTCTTTACAAGTCTCTGGGGGTATCCTCCCCATTTTAAGTCATTCAAGCATTGTGGTTATTAAAACATTAGAACCCCTTTTGAACCTATCCCCCTAATAAATGATTTTTGTTTCTGATTTTAAAAATAGGTCAATTGAAGGAACGGAAAGACAAGCGCTTAAAAATTAGCTACAATAAGGAAACTACTCAAGCAGACGAAGCCCTCTTTCCTTTTAAAGCGATCCGTGAGGTGTCATGGCCAAAGAAGCTAAAACTCAAATTACCAGTATTGAACAATTGACGTATGTGCACAAAGTGGCCTGTCTATTGATTTCCTTGGGACCAGGGACAGCGGCTGAAGTCATGAAACATATTAAAGATGAAGCAGAAGTTGAACGGTTGGCCTTTCATATTGCGTCCATGGATTATGTGGCACCAGAAGTATTTACTGAAGTGTTGACGGAATTTTATGTGTTGTTTGAAGCACAAGGGTATTTGGTGTCGGGTGGGGTGTCGTATGCGCGAGAAATCCTAACGGATTCCTTAGGAGAAGAACGGGCGTCTAAAATTCTAGAAAAACTGGTACAGTCGATGCAAAATACGCCGTTTGAATTCTTTAACAAGGTGGATCCGACTCAATTGGCCTCTTCCTTTCAGAATGAAAATCCACAATTGGTGGCTTTGGTCTTGTCTTATTTACAACCCGAACGCTCCGCATCGATTTTATCTTTATTGTCCCCTGAATTACAAGTGGAAATTGCCTCTCGTATTGCGGTGATGGACCGCACCAATCCAGATGTATTGCGTGAAGTAGAAACCATTATGGAAACGAAGTTTTCTAATGTCATGACGGGTGACTTTACGCAAACAGGTGGTGTGGAATCGCTGGCTGAAATTCTGAATTACAGCGACCGTACCACGGAAAAATCAATTTTGGATAACATGGAAATGCGTGACCCTGAAATGGCAGAAACCATTCGTGGCTTGATGTTTGTATTCGAAGATTTAGCCAATCTCGATGGCCGAACGGTTCAACGTATTTTGCGCGAAGTAGAAACCAAGGATTTGGCCTTGGCCCTAAAGGGTGCGAAAGAAGAGGTTCAACAAATTGTTTTTGCCAATATGTCGGAACGTGCTTCGGCCATGCTAAAAGATGATATGGAATTTATGGGTGCCGTTCGAGCCAAAGATGTTTCAGAAAAGCAAACCATGATTGTTGGAGTCATTCGTGGACTTGAAGCGGCGGGTGAAATTCAAATCGCACGTAGTAAGGATGAAGACAGTTACATTACCTAAGGGTTTACTGGCCGCGTAATAAAAAGATAAAGCCATCCATGGTATTGAATAACCCTGTGGAAGATGATTCAAGAGAAAGAGCGACATGAAAGACAAGGTGTTTAAGCAAGTCACCCTAGGGGAAGCCGTTGAGCTCGATATCATTCGACCTATGGAAGAAGCGGCGCTTCGAGATCTTAAAATTCTTTTGACGGACGCCCATAAAACCAGAGCCTCCATTATGGAAGACATTCAAAAAGAAGCGGAGGCCTTACAGGAAAAATCAAGTCAAGAGGCTCGCGCGTTGATTGAAAAAGCCTATAAACGAGCCGACGCCATTGAACTTGAAATACGAACTGAATTGGTACCCCTTCAAGAAGAAGCTCAAAAAAAAGGCTATGACGAAGGCTATGAAGCGGGCTTGTCCCAAGGCTATGAAGCGGCCGCGATAGAAACCATGGAACTCCTTCAGGTGGCACAAGCGCTCTTAGAAAATGCTAAACGTATTGAAAGCCAACGCTTAGAACAGGTGGAAACCAAGGCCGTTCATTTAATGTCTTTAATTTTAAAAGAAGCGTCGGCTGCGGTGTGGCAACGGATTCCTCAACATATTTTAGTAGAAGCGTGGAAGCAAGCCATTCATATGCATGCGTTAAAGGGAGATGTGACGCTTTTGATTCATCCGGTTCAATTGCAGTTGATTGAAGCCTTGGGTGAAGAAGCTGTCGAACTGGTGAGAACTTTGCCCAATACGACCATTAAAACGGATGTTCATCTCCCGACCGATGCCATGTACCTGATGAATGACGACGTGAATCTCAATTTAAGCTTGAGTTCAGTCTTACAAGCCTTGTGTGAAGATCTATTGACCTCTTCTACGGTGTCTACATTTTAAAGGGACTGTACACGACCTTGTAAAATAAGTTGATGGACCTGTGGGCTTTTTTGAGCATCCAAAATAGACGCTAAAACAGACGCTGCATTTTCAGTGGTTTCGGGGGAGATCTCCCAAATGGCGGCATGGTTGAAATACCCCCTTTCTAATTTCCCTAAATCAGCGCCTAGACCTAAGGCCTTACTGGCCTTACTGGTCAATAAAGCCAAGGCTTCAAACGGAGTCAACTCAATACCGTGGTGGTCTTGGTAGGCTTTGACTTCGTCTCGGATGTCTAAACTGGGACAGCTCATGGCACTGTCTGTGCCTAAAATGACCGGTATTTCTGTTTCAAAAGGGACATCTGTATATAAGGTGCAAGCATGTAAGAATAGGTTTGAACGCGGACATGTGACCAAGACACTATGAGGATGTCCCTTGTAAAAAGCTTGGACTTGTTTGGGGGTTAGCAAACTACCGTGTGCGATAATGGCGAGTGGGGTAGGTAAGGTGTCTTGGGGAGTCCAGACTTGGGGTTGAAGATAATCCAAAAAGGTGTCTTGGGGAATAAAGCTTTGATTCACGGTAGAGCGATGTAAATCATCAATCGCTTGACGGTCCTTCCCCGTGAAATAATCCAGTTCCCCTTGAAATTCAGCCAAGTGACTATGAATCACTTTGGGCTTTAAGGCATTGTGAATGGCTTGCCACGCATTAAGGGAAACATTATAAGGACTATGCGGAGAAATGCCCACGTCAAGCGTAGCAGGAAGATTCATTTCTTGCCTAAATCGTTGGATGCGTTGCCAACGTTCATAAAAGGCAAGCATTCGCAAGGGAGAACTTTCTTCCTGCCAAGGAGCGGGATGAAAATATTCTAGTGCAACCGATCCTTGTAAACAGGCTTGAGCGATTTCAATGAGTGTTTCTGGGCTTTGGGTAATGTCCGCGACGGTGCCCGTGCCATTTTGACGTAGGCCTTGGATAGAGATGCGTACGCGATTGAGGACGTCTTCCGCCGTGTCGGAGGCACGAGAGGCATTGACCCGTTGTAACCAATGGACCATGCTTTCGCCGTCTCTCACTTCAACAGGCGATTCAGACCATAAGTCTAAATGGGTATGTGCATTGACAAAAGCGGGTGTCATGGCTAAGCGAGACGCTTCTTGCACCGCATCTCCTTCAAAAGGAAGTTCTTTAAGCGGATGACATTTTAATAAGCGACCTGAACTTTCGTCCCACGTAACGTCCACCCACTCCCAGAACCGTGGACTAAAGGCATCATTCACCCCTGTAAAAACGTAGCGAAATAAACGAGATAAGATCGCCATAATCGTGAAAAACCTTTATTCATCGTCTAAATTTTTATCCGCCTCTTGGACGGATTTAATCACGGTAAGTTGAGACGCTTCAAGCCACGCATCCCCCAAAGCCGTCGAAATAATGGTGCCTGTGACTTTAACGGTGTCTCCTTGTCCAATACGTTTAATGTTTTTCAATAGACGACGATTAACAAAAATTTTCAGTTCACTGAGAGGGATTTCATACTGAGCAGGAACATCGGCCCGATACAGCAAAAGGGTCACATAGTCTTTCACATCATGTTTGATAGGAGGATAGTTCAAACCCAAGGCACTGAATCCTGCAATAACGCCCGTAAATTCCACTTGTTTTTTAAGATAAGTACTGGGTTCTTTCACCAATTGAGCCGAACTGACGGTGATCGGTTTAATCATAGGACTGTTAAGAGGTGCCGCCGCGTGAGCCGTGACCTGAAATAGCAACGCCATCAACATAAGCGACAACGTGATTTTAGATTGAAGTTTTGTCATGAAATAGATCCTTTTCAACGTTTAAAATAGCATAAGCGAATGTCACCAGTATAACACTATTTAAAACAATCGTGTGTGTTGCATGTTTTTTATGAATCGGACCGAATCGTTTACAGATCGACCCTTGGCGGAGTAATTCTCATCGAAGGTGTTTACTAAGATTGATGACCGTCTCACGCAGAAGCGGAAACGGTCATAAGATAAATTAGATCGTGTCGAAATATTTTTTAAAGGTCTAAGCCACGTAGCAGCGCTTCAAGATCCGCGGGAGCCAATTCATCACTCACGTGATTCAGGCGTAAGGCTTCTTCTAAAAAGGGTTTCGCCAAATGGGGTTCCCCTCGTTTTAAGAAGGTGCGTCCCAGATTAAAACGCGCCATGGCGTAAGACCCATCTAAACGCTTGGCTTGCTCAAAATAGGTACGCGCTTCATTCGCGTCTTCCCATACATCGAGGTAAAGCACCCCCAAATTATTCAAGGCAATAGGATTATGCTGATTAAAGATAATGGCCTTTTTATAGGCATTTTCTGCTTCGTGGTAGCGATTGGCCTGCCAGTAGAGATAGCCTAAAAATCCATAGACTTCTGCATTTTCAGGTTGAAATTGAAGTATTTTTTGATATGTTTCTACCGCAGCGTCATAACGTTCATGCTTACAGTGGGCTTCTGCCACCATGAACAAGTCATTAATGTTTTCTGGTTCGAGTTCCTGCGCCAATTGCATGCAGGCCAAGGCGTGATCCATATCTCCTTTGTCCTGCTCGTAGATCCGTGCCAACTGACGAGACACTTGTGCCGTCCAGAGTGGATCAACAGCAAAGGTAATCGCTGTTTTGTAGGCTTCAATACAACCCTCAATATCATTCATACTTTTGAGCACTTCACCCATGTGGTAATAGCTCTTGGCGTGATGAGGCATTGTATTTAAAGCCATACGCAAATGGTAGAGCGCCTTCATGAACATGCCTTCATTTTGATAGAGTTTGGCCACTTCAAAATGGGTTTCACCTGCTTCAGGAGATAAGGCAATACGAGCTTCTAAGACGTCGATGGCTTGGTCGATGTGATCCGCATTTAACAAGGCGGTGATTTCGTTTTCTTCAGGCGTGTCAAATACTTTGTCTTTAAAGGACACCAGTGGGAATTCCACCGTGTCTGATGAAAGGGTGCTTTGGCCTGGCCTCACCCGTCGGGGGGATTTCATAAAATCAGGGAAGTCCTCGTCGCTGAACGTTTCATCAGCATCTATTAGGGCCGTTTGAATGTAGAAGGAGCTGCCTAAGCGATTCATCCCGATACTATGCCTTAGGGGGGTAAGTACTTCGGCGATGAACAAGGGCAGTCCATAATGCCACAACGCGTTAAATACGCCGTGTTCGCCGAGCCTCCATGTGGCCAGTAAAGTACGGGTCTGGGTGTTGAGAAGAGAAGATTGGCGTAAGGCTTCTTGAGCGGAGGCTTGTGCGGGTTCTTTCAAACCACATTCCCACTGAAAAAAGGCTAAGAAATGCCATGCTTCTGGACTTTGGGGATTGGCTTCCACAATGCGTTGAAAGCTTCCCAAGCCTTCCATTAAAACGATATCTCCATTAAGCCATTGGGCCCAGGTGTGTCGTCCCTGATGTAAGCCCGAAGAGAGTAAGTGTTGGCCTTGTTTTTCATAAAAATGTAGAAGATTTTGGATATAAGACGTCAGGGGTTTGTCTAAGAGTTTACCCCATACTTGATGAGCCTGTGCTTCAGAGACGATAGTCGTAAGTGGCTGAAACCCCATTTTTGCAGTGCTGGTTACGGAAAGCGGATGAGCCGTCTTACGATGGGATGCCGAGGAATGATGAGAATATGGCAAAGTCATATTGGATGCCCCTTTGTCGCTGGAGAGATAAAGCGATGTGACTAGAAGTAAATAACGACCGCTGGAAACAGATGAGTCCTATTCATCATTCAAGCGGTGAAATCGAGCGTAAAGGCATCCATGCTTTACGGAAGAAGTCGATCATAACAATCACTTCACATAAGCGTTGTATCGTAAAAGAGGCGAGAACCCTTCAGAGGAGTCATCAATTTGGGGGACTTAATCTCTCATTTTTTCAGGATTTGCACTAATAAAGTCGCCACATTAGGGTGTTTAAAACAACATAAAAAAAAACCCCCGTGGTACCGAAGTATCACAGGGTTCTGGCTTTTCTCTCTAAGGTAAACTAAAAAATCTAAACGAGCTTTTCTTCTAATAAGGTATTCGCAATGGCGTTATTGTCGAGGGAAGCAAAATACTGGTTTAGACCTTCTGGACTTTGTAATTGTGACTTCAGTTCAAGAAAACGGTCATGTGTTGGGGATGCTTGAACATCGGCTTGTATCTTTCGAACAAATTTTAAGGTTTCGGCGTCATTCTCCACTTTAGAGCGTGCTTCCTCTGAAATAAAAACGGATTCTGGGCCTTCAAAGGTTTTAAGAGGGGCAGGGGTCAGCTTGACCAGTGCTTCTGAAGGAAGGGGTGATGTTGTAACAGAGGCTACAGTGTTGCTTAAACCCAAACGTGAAGATTGAATAGAATTCAACATAATTATAAGGTCTCCGCAGTGTTAGTTGAAAGGTTAAGGTGCCAAATTTACTCTCTCATAAAAATCTATATCGAAACTGTACAGTAACATAGATTTTACTTTAAACGCTTAGTGCATAAACTATATCATCATAATAGAGGATAGCGCCACTTATCACATCAACCTTAAGATCAAATCTCCTTCAAACAAACAACCTCAAACATAGGTGAGCTTCACTAGTATACACCAATTTTTTTAAATGCAAAGTTACCTTTGAAAGTAACCCATCACAATCATGTAAACCAACTCACACTGTTTATCATACGCCAAGTTTTAAAAAAAAGGACTTTATCTTAATAATTATTTACATTTGTTATAAAAACAATCGTAGTAGTATTTAAGCACAAGTGGCCCCCTTTTAAATAGGGGCTTTTGAAAGACTCCACAAAGATCAAAAAATTCGTTATACTGTCCTATATATCCTAATATAGAGGCGGCTGTTTTTCGTCCTAACAACAACAGCCGAAAAAGGAGAGTTTCCCTTGCCTGAATCTAATACTCAAGATGCCCATAACACGAGCGAAACACAGTTACTGTTAGCGATTATGCCTCATTCAATTCAAGGGGCGATTCAAGCGGAAGAAATTCCCCATTTGGTTGAAATTGTGTTGGACTTAGGGCGTCCTGCGGAGATTCGCTTGCTAGATGGAACCTTTAGGGAAGTAGGAAATTCCTCGATTACACAGGCGGATATCGATCATATTCTTCAACATATTAGCCCTTTTTCTGCGGATAATCGCTCAGGGATTACGCGGACGCTGCACCGTATTAGTGCGATTCGTAATCGACAAGGCGCAGTGGTGGGTTTGACTTGTCGTGTCGGGCGTGTTCTATTGGGAACGATTGAAGCCATTGCCGATATCTTGGCAACAGGCAAGAGTATTCTCTTATTGGGGCGCCCAGGCGTAGGTAAAACAACGAAGCTTAGAGAAATGGCCAAAGTCTTGGCCAATGAACATCGTAAACGTGTGGTGATTGTGGATACCTCTAATGAAATTGCGGGGGATGGCGATATCCCTCACCCTGTGGTGGGTCGAGCCAGACGTATGCAAGTACGAACGCCTTTAGAACAAGAAAACATCATGATTGAAGCGGTTGAAAATCACATGCCTGAAGTTATTGTGATTGACGAAATCGGGACAGAAGCCGAAGCGCAAGCGGCACGCACCATTGCGGAGCGTGGGGTGAGTTTAATTGCCACAGCGCATGGAACCAAACTTGAAAATTTGATTAAAAACCCCGTGTTAAGTGATTTAATTGGTGGCATTCAAAGTGTCACCTTGGGGGATGAAGAAGCGCGTCGACGTGCCACGCAAAAAACCATTTTAGAGCGTGAAAAATCTCCCACGTTTGAAGTGGCGATTGAATTGCGAGATAAAAATACCTTTGCCGTGTATTTGGACGTGGGTAAAACGGTGGATGATATGCTACGAGGCTTTGCCGTGAACCCTGAAATTCGAAAAACAGACGCTAACGGCGAGATTAAAATTTTAAGTACGGATCTCAAAGGAGTGATGGATCCCACTCATTTGGACCACCGTATAAAACTGGCTAGTTCTGATGCCCCCCGCCTGACTCATAAACCCATTCAAGAAGCGTATATTCAGCCGTTTAATCTCTTTTTATATGCCGTGACGAAAAGCTTTGTGGAACGTATTTTAGAACGTTTACAGCTACAGCATCTGATTCACCTGACGACACAAATGCATGAGGCTCATGCGGTATTGGCTTTACGCGGGCATGCCCGACCTGGGGCTAAAGTCCTTCGTATGGCCTTGGACTTTGAAGTGCCTTGTTTCTATACCAAAACCAACACCATGTCCCAAATTCAGCGAGGTTTACGCGAAGCCTTAGAAGCCACCGATTTAGGGCAACGTATTTTGGCTCAGCTACGGATGAATGGGACGGAAGAAAATGGCTTTTTTGCGTGGGTGAAATCCGCGCATGAAGGGCAGGGAGAGAACCCGAATGATGAAATTGGAACGGCCTTAGAAGAAGTAGAAGCAGGGATTCAAATCGTATTGCAAACGCAAGCGCCTTATGAACTTGAACCTCGACGCTCTTATGTGCGTCGCTTACAGCATGACCATGTTGAAAAATTTAATTTACTTTCGGTATCGGTGGGGGCTGAACCGGACCGATATCTGAAGATTTTACCAAATCCACAAGCGCCTAGATAGAAATTTCTTGAAATAAAAGGGTTTAAGGAAAGAACTCCCCCTTTAAGCGACTGTAGTGGGTAAGGGGTAGAGGCTCAACGTTGTATCGGGAGGAAGCTTCATCGGGAAGGCACCGCCATAATACGCCAATTCAATATAACCGTGACTGCCACGCACCGCCATACCATGCGTCGCGTATTGACCCTCGACATAGGTTTTAAATAGAGGTAAAATAAAATCCTGTTCTGGCGTGATGATTTGTAAGGCACTGATTGCTTCTCCGAACCAATGGGAAGGCACTGTGGTGATGATATTCCCAAAACCATCTGCTTTTAAGACATGGGCTTCTATTTTGCCCCCATGTCGTTCGGCGGCGGCTGGAAAGGGGGAAGGCCCCTGTAAGGGAGATGAATGTTCTTGGGAAAGGGCTTTAAAAAGAGGGAAGGTCTCCTCCTCATCATGATGTCCTTCACTACTCCACGCATTTAAAATGGAGCAGGCCAAGGGCGTATAGACGTCTCTGCCATGGAAGGTCTGCCCTGCGGAAGCGGCTTCCGCTTCGCTCGGATAGAACCACGTATAAGGGGAGACTTCGTCATGGGTGAAGGATCTCGACAGGGCATCGGGCATTAAGGGAAGCAAGGGTGCTAATAGTCCGTTGTCAGGAGCTAAAAAGACTTGTTGAAAGGTGGGGCGAAAAAGTATCGCCACCCCTTGGCTTTGGCGTCCCACCTCAGGGTCTACAATGGCAACCGTGACGGTGTGGGGCGGAAGATAAGGGAGGCTCTGTAATAAGGCCCATGCGCCTGCGCGTCGGTCAAAGGCAGGAATACCATGGGTCAGGTCCAGCCTTTGCGTTCGTAGGCGAGCGTTTGGGGTCAAACGACTGAGGGCAACCGCATGCAAAATACCCACATAGGGGTCGCTTGTGTCGTAATCGCTTAAAAAGGCCAAGGTAAGGGGTGTAGGGGTGATGATTTTCATAAGGGTGACAGGTTTCAATACATCGAAACATCTTGGGCAGCGGCTTCGGCGTGTTGAACCGCTTTATGAATCAAATACAAGAGCTTGGTTTCATTCGCATCCAAATCTTCTTCATTGGCAGCTTCCCAGCGAAGACTTAAAACGGGTTCGGTATTGGAGGCTCTCACCAAGGCAAAACCACCGTCTAGATTAAGCCGAAGTCCGTCTAAGGTGGAAAGGTTTAAAATCGCCTGATTGCCAAAGGGTTTTTGCTCATGTTGTAAGGCTTGAAAGGCGTGCTTTAAATGGCTTAAAACAGGTTCATGCAGGGACGCCTCTAAAGCATAACGCAGCTCATCGGAAATAATCGTTTTCGGTAAGCTCTCCACCAAGTGGCTTAGGGTCAATTGAGGGTTATGGTATCGTTGTCGGGCGTCATCCAAGACTTCCACCATGCGCATCATTCCGTAAAAGGCGTCATCAAAACCCCAATGGCGGTCCTTAAAAAAGAAATGCCCACTAAGTTCCCCGCCGAGTACGGCCTGTTCTTGTGTCATGGTGTGTTTGATTTTGGCATGGCCCGTGGGAGAGATAATGGCGGTGGCACCCGCGGCTTCAATCCCTGAAAAAAGGTGTTGGGAACATTTGACTTCGCCCACCACTTTGGGAGCAAGCGCTGTGGTTGTCAGATTATCCATACGGTGCATGAGGGTCTGTGTCATCAGTAAAAGCAGAAAATCACCTGAAATAATTCGCCCTTGATCATCCACCACGCCTAAACGATCGCTATCCCCATCAAAGGCAACACCGAAATCGGCCTGTGTGTCTTGAACAATTTTAATTAAGTCCGCCATGTTCTTGGCTTTAGAGGGATCAGGGTGATGATTGGGAAAGCGTCCATCCACATCGGTATATAAAGGAACCACTTCAATGCCAAAGGCATCTAAGAGCGGTAAAGCGACGAGTCCTCCTGTCGCATTGCCTGCATCCACAACCAGCTTGATGGAACTCTTCGGTCTAGGGTGTGTTCGGCGCATCCAATCGATATAGGCAGGAATTGGATTAAAGTGTACGCAGTGACCCAAGTCTTGAAAAGAAGCATGAGAAGAGGCGAGAGGTAAATGTTCACTTTGCTGAGCTTGACTTTGTTGAGCTTTGAAAATTTGCTTCAGGCTTTGAACGTCTTCTCGAGAGAGGGCCTGACCTTGAAGGGTCCATTTTAAGCCATTATAAGGGGCGGGATTATGACTCGCGGTAACGGTTAAAGTCCCCGTCATCGAGGGGAGATCTTCAGGTAAGTCCAGCCATTCCATGGCGTACACCATGGGCGAAGGCTGTAAGCCCACGTCAATGACATTAACGCCTAAATCCAGCAAGGTCGATTTTAAGGCCTGAAAAAGCAGGGGGCTATGTAAGCGGGCGTCATGACCGATCGCAAGGGTGATGGGCATGTCGGAGCTAAGACGCCCTTGGGCAAACGTCACAAAGGCCTGTGCTAGATGTTGATACGTCACCGCGTCAAATAAATCGGGCGTCACAATGGCGCGTACATCATAGGTACAAAAGCAAGCGGCACTTCGTTTGGCAATCATGGCGTTAAGACTTTCTTTAATCGAGGCAGGGTGGAGACCAGACACGTTTTTTTATAGCTTACAGAAGATATTCTAGCACATTTAGAGGAGAAAAGAGACCGCTTTGCTGGTGCGTGTTAGAATCAAAAAAGAATGGGCACCCCCCTTTTGGCTCATTTTACTTAGAGATGGAGACCCACGTCATGAAACGACCCCTTTCTTTTTTATATGCCTTACTTACTGTGGCGTGTCTCTTGACTTGGATAAGCCCTCGACTTCAGGTCCTTCATGCGGAAGAAAATATTCCGTTGGCAGAACTCTTAAAGCCTTCCGAAAGCGCTTCCCCCGAAGGAGAAGGCGGTGTTCAATGGGGTATGATTTTTTTTAATACCTTATTGGTGGGTGGATTAGGTATTTTTGTGTTGCGCCAAGCGTGGTTCTTGGCATGGGCCCGTCGGGTACAAGCCCTCCACCTTGACGCATCCGTTTCCTTACCGCGTGCCATGTGGCAATCCGTTCGTTTGCCTGATGGGTTGACCGCCTTCCCTTGGATGCGGGGACAGCAAGCGGGGTCTACCCTGGCGGTCGCGCCTGCCTTAAATCGAATCCCCCCTGAAGCCGTCCGAGAATCCACATGGTTGCAAGCGTTAGATTCACAAGTCTTAGCAACGGGGACGCGCCTGCATTGGTTGCGTATTCATGGGGAAGACTATATTTTAACGGAAAGCCCGACCCATAGTCAGTGGTTAAAAATAGGTCATGACACACAGGTGAATGAATCCATGCCTATTTTAGAAGAACGCTTGAGCAGTGAATTAAAGCGTGACGTCGAACATTTAGTCCGTTCACGGATTTAGAACCCTTTTTAACAATAAAGACATCACGATACACTTGAAAACCTAAGGCGCACAAAAAATTGAGTCTTGGGTTTTATGCTCATAAGGTGTATACTAGGGGCTATTCTAGCTACTCTAAAATGTTTAAGGTATAAATCAAATTAAAACGGCTCGTGTTTATTTAAAAAACCTGTGTTAAATAAACGGTAAGGGCAAAGGAGACACATTGATGATGACGACACTTTCCAATCCTTTTTCACTGCCTAATGGGTATGTGGGGACTTCTCCTGTGGCGTCAGGAGCAACCCCCACGCTGCGTAGTGGAGCCTCCTACACGGACTACACTGACGGAGGAGATCGGTATGATGAATTCTATCGTGGTCCTGCGGATGACTTTCGCTATAACCCCCCCGTTCGAGATCATGTTAAGGGGAAGAAGGATCGGGATCGGGAGGACAAGCCTTATAAGCTCAATGGCTACCAGCATGCCATGGTTCGTCGTTCGGAACTCTCTTGGTATAAAAGA
>JBIJBR010000090.1:0-6587 GCA_044345135.1 Vampirovibrionales bacterium | reverse complement strand
GACTAGCTTTTTTATAGGTCGAAATATCTTTTTTCAAGCCACTGCGAGCTTCGTTGTCGTCATCAAAGCCTTCACCTAAAATTCCACTAGGCAGGACACCATCATTATTGACGCCCTTGCTTTTGGTTGAAACATCGGTTTCAAGGTACTTAATGGGACTACCATCGGCATTTTTATGTTCGCTGGTGACAATGCTAACATCTAGATTATATTCGCCTGTATCACCCGTTCGTACGGTGAGTTTGTTCCCGTCAAAACGAACTTGGGTGCTGTCGCTTAAGGTGACGACTTCGCCTGAACCTAAGGGCTTACCATTGACTATCGGGGCTCCATAGGCACTGAAGGTGATGCCTACATTGCCAAGGGCAATACCCACTTTGTCGGTGACTTCAATACCCCATTGGTCATATTTTTTATGTTCGGCATTCACCGCGATATTGGTGTCTTTTAAGAGTTGAAAAATGCCTTCGCCTTTTACAACAAAGTTGTCTTGGCGCTGGTTCCCTTTGTCGGAACGATCGGCATCAGCGACGTGAGGATCTCCCCAGTAACTGCTGTGCTCGTTGGCGGCTACCAATGGTCGAGGTTTAGGGATGAGCACAGGAGGGGGTGTCACAGGAGGAGGAGGATCTTTTTTAATAGGGGCATTGTACACGTTGGCATATTGAGGCACGACAGAATTGTCTCCCCAGCCGCTTGACCAGCCTCCACCACGAGGGGTTTGAACACGAGGGTCCACCGCATAGCGTAAGCGAGGGTCCACTTGCGAAGCAGGCAAATAAGGGTTTAGGGTTGTGAATGGCTGTACCGTATTGGTCGTAAAGCCATAACTGGGTCGAGGGGCGATGGGTGTCGACGCATAAGGAGGGTAAGGGCTTCTCATGCTGTTTGCGGCATTGGGGTAAGGATTTTGCATATAAGGTGATGTAGGGATATAAGAGGTGGTATAGGGATTAAACATAGTGAATGATGTCTTTATGAAGGGTTTGCTTAGGGGGATTCTGTAAAAAGTGAGAGTAGAGGAAAGGAACGTAAATCTGAACATGGGGAAGGGATTCGTATCTTAATAAAGTTTTAAAAATACAAAAAGTGCGCGAATATTTACACTTTGTAACATTATGTCCCTTCTCTTTGATAAGCACTTGCAAATCCCTTGTAAATAGGGCATATTATAAATTGTAAAGCTTTTCTTTTTTATCTCTCTTTTTTGTAGCAATCAATGTAACCTGTTTAGGGAAGTAAGATCATATGACTCAATGTTCTATGGATGTATATCATCGTGCGAAGGCGGGATCTTCTGATGCCTTTCAATTTGTTGTGGATAGCTGGAAACCGTGGATGCTGATTACACTACACCGTGTTCGTCAGCATTCTTCTTTACATCAGCAATTATTGGAGGTTGAAGAATTGTGGAATGAAGCGTTGCATGGCTTACATCATGCGGTGACTCATTTAAATGAGTCGTTTGAAGCACCACAATGCCAAAGCTATATTCGCATGACGATTCGTTTTGCGTTATGGCGATATGCAGAACAGCAATTAAAGCATCGTATGGCTTGTCAATCCGATGTTTTAGAGAACACCATGAACCGAAAATCGCTCTGTGAAAGTATTCATCAATTAGATGCCCTCATTCAAGAAGAAACCCATACCGCTTTAAAAAGAGTGGTACGTAAATACTGTACGCCTGATGAACAAGATTACCTGTTTCAACGTTTTGGTATGACTCAAGACCCAAATTCTCCTTTAAGTGCCCAGAATGTTTTGAAGGATGTTCAGGATTCTATGCAAAGTCTCCGCCGTCTGGCTCATCTTTTTGGGGTGAGTTATCAAGCCTTACAACGTAAAGAACGTCGCTTGCTTAAACGTTTACGACATTTATTGACCCGACATCATTTAAAAGATTAGCGAAAAGAATGTACCTCCTACACTCCACCAAGCACAGGGGATGTTAAAGACTTTCGCTCCCTACGTCGAAAGAACTCTGTATGAGCCTTGATCGTCCACAGGCCTGTAAAGTGTATTTGGAGTATCTGCTGATGGCGCTGCTAAAATCTTCTGTTTCCTCTTTATTATCTAATGAATCGGTAGTCAAACGGCTTGAAGAACATCAAGACTATTTTAAGGTGATACAACCGTATAGTTTGGATTTATATGAAAATTTAGCGCGTTGGCTTCCTTGTATTCAGCATTATGATGCCTTTACATTGGAGCCTACCCAGCAGCAGGATATTGACGATAAATTAAAACACTTGATTCGGATGCTTCAAGACCATTATGCTTTTACCTCTGTGGAGCTTTCCATGGTCGAAACGGTGGGTGCTTGGGGCCTTTCTTTTTTGGAAAAACAAGGATTTCCAGATGCGGTGGACCATAGTCTAAAAGTGGCTTTCACCGCAGTGGCCTTATGTCGTTATTTGGAATTGCCACGTGAAATATACAGCATGGCGGTTTTGATCAGCTTACTTCATGATCCTAAAGGTAAAGTGGATGAGGACACACAAATAGCCGTTTTAGTGAGCCATCCTTCTTTGGCTTCTGCCTTGTTGACATTGTTTCTTAGCCCAGAAGCCTCCCAAAGCATAGGGGTACCTTGTCTCTTAAAAAATTTAGAAGCCATTGCACAAGACTACAACGTTTCTTCAGTTGATCTGGCCGTTTCCGCGGTGAGTGCCCTGATGGAAAATATAGATTCGGGTTTTGTGGTGGAAGGCGGCTTTGTGAAGTATTTAAATCAAGTACATCATGAAAAATCATGCCAGCAAAATCCCCTGATTGTAGAGGCGACTCCTTTTGCGATAGAAGGGGCTTTAGAATTAGCGGAATCCATTCGTATGCAATATCTTAGTCAATTGTTTTATATGGAGGAGGGAGAAGTCATCCCCCCAGATTTTAATTTTTTAAGGAATACTGCCTTAGTAAAAGTCGCGAAAGAAATTCACATTCGCAGTGGATACCCTCATGTGCCTCCTCTTCCTATCAGCAATGTTTTAATTAGCCACACCCACTTACAAAAAGAGCATCAAACGTGTCAGCAATTGGGCGCCATACTGGGAGCCGCGGACAACGGACAACTGAACGGTTATAAAATTATAGAACATAGTACGGCAGACTATATTACTCGAATTCAGGAGGCTTTTGACGCTCCGTCGTCGTCTTATCTCAATCAGTGGATCAGCGTTTGTCACCGTTATCATTTAACATTACCCGCTTGTTTGGATGCCCATCAATTTTCGATACATTCCTATCCCATTTTGATGGTCAACGCCTTTGGTGAATCACTGTGGCGTTCCGTCATTGAAAATTACTTATACCTAAAAAACAATGTCAGCCATATCATTGCCTTGCATTATGTGGTGAGAGAAGGGATTGCCTTTATCGCTGGCTTACAACGTTATAGCGAAAGCATTGGCTTTGGCAGTCTTTGTTTGTCTTCTCGTTTTGGAGATTTTCTTACGGCGGATTCTTGGCTGGACGCGTTAGAAGAAATTGCCTATGACGAAGAATTTTTGTGTCTCTTGTACCACGAAATCAATGAATGGTGTGAAGAATCTTTACTACAATGGCCTGACGAACTTCCTTTAGACTTAAGTGCTTTTTTACGGATTTATAAGCAGGAAACGGAACGGATTGAAGTGGTTTTACCCTTAATCCCAGAAGGGCGACTTCCCATAGAGGCTTTAAAAGAAACGGCTTCCTCAGCGCAGTATTTTTCAATTCAACGAAATAATGCTGAAAAACAGCTTGATGATATTTCTACCGTGTCTTCGGGCAATCTTATGAATTCATGGAAAGCTTATGTCTTGTAAAAGTGTAAATGCAGACTTTAGGATTGATGCTTCACTATGTTTCCGCTAGGCTAGCTTAAGCTTGGATTTAAATATATGACGTATCAATTGAAAAGGATGATAAGCACATGGCAGCACTTTCGACACCTTTTGCGTTTTATAATGAAGAAAATGCCGTGGCCGATATTGGCGTTTTTGGTGGTTCTGGATTTTATCAATTTTTAGAAAATACCAAAACCCTTCGTCTTGAAACGCCCTTTGGTTCACCGAGTGACGACATTACCTTAGGGGAAATACACGGAAAACGGGTGGCTTTTTTACCTCGCCATGGTAAGCAACATCATATTGCGCCTCACCGTATTAATTATAAAGCCAATGTGTGGGCCATGAAAAGTCTAGGGGTGCATACGGTTATTTCTCCTTGTGCGGCAGGAAGCCTTCAAAAAGCGGTGGCCCCCGGTCATGTGGTGATTTGTGATCAATATGTAGATCGTACGCATAGTCGTGGGGATACCTTCTATGAAGGGTCCTTAATTACCCATGTATCCGCAGCGGATCCCTTTGATGAAACGGGCCGCCAGTGGGCGATTCAAGCCGCCAAAGAAGCAGGTTTAACGGTACATGAAACAGGTACGGTCGTGGTGATTCAGGGGCCTCGTTTTTCGACGAAGGCGGAAAGTCAATGGTTCCGCAATCAAGGTTGGGAAGTGATTAACATGACGCAATACCCTGAAGTACATTTAGTCAAAGAGCTGAACCTTTACCCCATTAGTATTGCGCTGATTACCGATTATGATTCAGGGGTGGATGGGATTCCTCCTGTGAGCCATGGTGAGGTTATGCAATTTTTCAATCAAAATGTGGTCAACGTGAAAACCTTACTCTTTAACTTGATTGAAAAAATACCCGCGCGTCGTCCCTTGCCTGATTACGTCCCCAGCGAACGATAAAGACCGCATAGAAACCGCGTAGAGTTTTTATATTTATGCTCCCTCACTAAACAACGGAAGTTTTTTAAAAGTAGACGTCAACGCACTAAATGCGAGGCGTCCGACACATTTTGCGGACGTCGTGCAAAGAAATGATGCGAGGAGGTGGGGATTGAGGGGGGATTTTCAAGGGGGGACGAAGAGGAGGAGTACCCCGTCCCCCCTTGAACGGATTTAGAGGGGTGGAGAACCTTTTTCCGCGAAAAGGTCTCTGACGTCGCCAGCTCAAGAAAGAGGCGAGGATTCAGCATTCGCTCACCCGTCCTTAGCTCTCGCCAATTAAAGTATACTCAAACGACCTTTATGTTAGAATAGGGGCGTCTTTTTTAATTGGGCGCCAAAGGAAATGAACCCATGTATACCGGCATTTTAAATCAGTATCAACACCTTTATGGTTTTCAAGACGACTACCCCGTTGTCAGCCTTCATGAAGGTAATACACCGCTCATTCCTGCGCTACGCTTGGCCAACTGCTTGGGCGTGGAAGGCTTAAAAGTCTACCTCAAATACGAAGGCTTAAACCCCACAGGAAGCTTTAAAGACCGCGGCATGACCTATGCCGTGTCCCAAGCCAAGTATGATGGTGCTGAAACGGTGGTGTGCGCGTCCACGGGGAATACGTCCGCTGCGTGTGCGGCCTATGCCACTCGGGCGAAATTGAAGTCGCTGGTGATTATTCCTGAAGGGAAAATTGCCTTAGGCAAATTAAGCCAAGCCTTGATGTATGGGGCGCAGATTATTGAAATTGCGGGCAATTTCGACCAAGCCCTCAATATTGTACGCATGCTCGGAGAGCGAGACAAACGCCTTGCTGTGGTGAATTCGATTAACCCGTATCGTATTTTGGGTCAACAGTCTGGGGCGTGGGAAATTTGTGATGCCTTGGGTCAAGCCCCCGATCAATTTTTTATTCCTGTGGGCAATGCCGGTAACATTACGGCGTATTGGGCGGGCTTTAAAAAATATCAAGACTTAGGAAAGATTGATCGCCTCCCGAAGATGATGGGCTATCAGGCCGAAGGTTCCGCCCCCATTGTGCGCGGGCATGTGGTGGAACATCCTGAAACGGTGGCCACCGCCATTCGCATTGGAAACCCCGCCAGTTGGCAAGGCGCGACGGACGCACGAGACGCGAGCGGTGGGCATATCGATATGGTGAGTGATGCGGATATTTTAGGGGCGTATTCCTGTTTGGCGCGGCATGAAGGCGTCTTTTGTGAGCCTGCGTCTGCCGCGAGTGTGGCGGGTTTGATGAAAGCGTGTGCGGAAGGACGTGTGAAGCCTCATTCCACGGTGGTGTGTATTTTAACCGGTCATGGTTTGAAAGATCCCGACAATGCCGTGCTGGTGGGTACGAAAGACGTGGCACGCGTCAGCCTTCCTGCGGACGAATCCGCCATTTGCGACTACTTGGGGATATAAAAAAGTGAGACATTTAACCAATTAGCGATATTTCAAATTGATTTGGTGGGAATAGATTGCAATGGCATGAATCAAATCCCCTGAGCTCCGAGAAACCCCCTCTCCTCACGGAGGGAGATTTTGTAACAAAAGCGACACACTAGCATCAAAGACTTGATTGATTGTTTTTATACTAGTATGAGATTACAAAGGCAACCGACCCGATGAGACCTCATTTCTAAGTACACACAACACATAGTGCAAAATGAAAGGTAGATTAATTGGCATTGGTGATTTAGTATAGATAGCGTTGCCAATCAGGGGTAAAAAAGAGGGTGAGGGTGGCTTTTACCATCGCTTCAGACTTTGAATAACAAAAGGTTTTTCGCCTAAATCGTGCCAAATAATG
>JBIJBR010000126.1:0-5248 GCA_044345135.1 Vampirovibrionales bacterium | reverse complement strand
AAGGAATAAGCCAAACGCGGATTGGAATCCTTGTCCTGCCAATTTGTGATGCAATAATGTTTCAAGCATACTGGCGTCTTGCTGGTCTTCTTGCCGTTGCCCAAACACATGGAAAAAACGCCCTGACTTAGGGAAAAGCTGACTCATAATGGTATTATGTAAGTTTTCAACCGCTTGAAACACGACAGGACGAGCCACTAAATTCCCTTCAGGGCTTCCCCCACGTGGGGCGTCCATTTCACAACGATACGCCTTCCAACAGGCTTGCCAAATCCGTTCTTTTTCTTGACGTTGCTCACGACGATTTTTCATCACCTGTAGCATTTCTTGTACAAAAGCGTTATAGTCTTCACGGCTCAAGCCCAAAGCCATATGAGGTTCTTCGGCAGGCATGGCAAATTCAAGGGTCATCATACAGAATCCTTTACGTATTAGATGAAGGGGACTAAAAAACCAGAGACACTTTTGCCTTCCCTTGCATGTCTGAGTCTCATGCAAAGTGAACGTAAGATCTCCGTGGTCAAAAAAGAAAAGTCCATCACGGGTGGGTTGATACTCTTAGCTTAACAAAGTAAAAGAGTTATTTCTAGTGGTCTTGCGTACATTTTCTGCACGATTTACCCATCATTTTGTATCATTTTTGTTACAAGTAACCCCTACACGCAAGCACGGCCTCCTTCAGAGCAAGGAGGCATTTGCGGTTTCTGCTATTCTTTGTTAGAATTAGGCTTGTTTGTTACTGTTAATTTGTACTATTACGTAAAGGATTTTATTCATGACCACTTTACTTTCAAGTCCTCCTTCTGTCTTAGACAGTTTGAATCTATCTATCGGAAAAAAAGTTCGCTTACAGCGCTTAATGTATCAATTCGGGCCTGGTAATGGCAAATTGATGATTCTACCTATTGACCAAGGTTTAGAGCATGGACCTGTTGATTTTTTTGATGACGAAAACAATGTCATGGCCTGTGCCAATCCTGATTTTCAATACAAATTAGCCATGGCAGGACAATTTTCCGCCATTGCCTTACATATCGGCTTGGCAGAAAAATATTATGCCGATTATGCAGGGAAAATTCCCTTGGTTTTGAAATTAAACGGCAAAACCTGTGTACCTTCTGATGAAGAAGCTTTTTCACCTTTAACCTCTACCGTGGAAGACGCCGTTCGCCTAGGAGCAGATGCCGTAGGTTATACCTTGTTCGTGGGTTCTCCTCGTCAAGATGAAGACATTGCACAATTCCGCGACGTTCGTCGTGAAGCTGAAAAATACGGTATGCCTATTATCATGTGGGCTTACCCTCGTGGAAGAGATATCGACAAAAAAGGTGGCAAAAACAGCTTATACGCCATTCAATATGCCGCTCGTGTAGGGGCTGAACTAGGGGCAGACATCGTTAAAGTCAATTACCCTGAAATTTCAGACGCCAAGCGTTCGACCTATCCCGTGCCTTATAACGCATTACAGTATGATGCTTTAGAAGCGGCTCGTTCTGTGGTCAACGCCGCAGGTTCTAAAACCAAAGTTATTTTTTCAGGTGGATCTAAAGTTAGCCATGACGAATTGTATGCAAACGTTCATACAGCGTTCCAGTCTGGCGCCATTGGTTTGATTTTTGGTCGTAATATGTGGCAGCGCCCTATGGATGAAGCCGTTGAAATTACACAAAATGTACATCAAATTTTTGGACAATACTAAAACAAAGTCCTGGTTTGAATAAATCAAAGGCTTGAGCAATCGAGCCTTTGATGTTTTGTATTTGATCTATTTTAATATTTATGAGGCAACCATCATGGCTCAACTTTCAGAACTCTTATCTTTTATGAAAGCCCAAGCGCCGGAATTAGGGGTTCGTATCCTACATTCAGGGCAGGGTGAAGTCCCCCTTTCGTTTGATACCGTTGTGTCGCATACCCAAAAAATAAATGCCCATAGCCTTTTTTTTGCATTGGTGGGAAGCCACACTGATGCTCATGAATACTTAGACGACGCCTTTATCGCCAAAGTCCCCGTCGTGTTTATACAAGCGGACCGTTATCAAGTCACCGGTCAAGAACCCTCCGTCGTCGTGCAAGTGCAGAATACGCATCATGCGTTTGCCTTAGCGTCTGCTTTTGTTCACGGAGTACCCGCCCAAAAAATGAAATGTATTGGTGTGACGGGAACCAACGGAAAAACGACCGTGACCCATTTGATTGAACAGCTCTTAAAAGGAGCGGGTCACAAAGTAGGCTTAATCGGTACCCTGGGTGTACGCAATAATAGTAGCGTTGAAGGTTCCGATTTTCAGGATACGGGCCACACCACCCCCATGGCAGATACCTTAGAAGCCTATTTGGCAGAGATGTTAAAACAAGGCACGGAAACGCTAGTCATGGAAGTCAGTTCCCATGCCTTAGACCAATACCGAACAGCCACCCTTGATTTTGAAGTCGGCGTGATTACAAATTTAACGCAGGATCATTTGGATTATCACATTACACTGGAACATTACGCCCAAGCCAAAGCACAGTTATTTAAACAAATGGCCAAAGGCAAGCCCACGACTTCGAAAACTGCCGTCATTAACGTGGATGATCCGTGGCACCCCACGTTTATTGAGGCTTGTCCCGCTGGCGTCACGATTCTACGTTTTGGGATTCATCACCCTACGGCCAATATTCGTGCTAAAAATCTTCGTTTTACCATTGAAGGCACTTCTTTTGACCTTGAAACCCCCGTGGGTGAAGCCACAGTCCATATTCAATTAGCAGGTGAATTCAGTGTTTATAATGCACTTGCCGCGATTGGTGCAGGGCTTGCGCTTCAATTACCCTTGGATTTTATTATTCATACCCTTGAACAGCAACAGGGCGTGCATGGACGTTTTGAAGTGATTCATCAAAATCCTTATGTCATTGTTGATTATGCCCATACGCCTGATGGTTTAGACAATGTGCTTAAATCAGCCAAAGCCGTCTTACCAAAAGGAGGAGAACTCATTACTCTTTTTGGTTGTGGGGGAGATCGAGATGCCACCAAACGGCCAAAAATGGCAGGGATTGCAGAAAAATGGTCAAATAAAATCGTGGTCACCAGTGACAATCCACGTCGTGAAGATCCTGATCAAATTATTGCGGATATTTTAACAGGATTTCAACATTTAACACCCAGCACCCTAAAAGTCATTGAAGATCGAGCCACCGCGATTGCCACGGCACTCGATTGGGCGAAGGCAGAAGATATTGTCGTCTTAGCAGGTAAAGGCCATGAAACCTATCAGATTCTAGCTAATGAAACCATCGATTTTGATGACACCCAAGTCGCCTTAGCCCACCTTGAAAAACGGATGAAGTCTTAAATGCACCCGATTCTATTTCAATGGGGATGTTTTACCCTTTATTCCTATGGCGTGATGGTGGCCTTGGGCATGTTGGTGGGTACAGGCATCATTGCCGTTCAGTTAAAGCGACGCATCGGTGTGAATGACTTTTTACCCACGTGGATTTTAATCATCATGCTGAGTGCTTTTATAGGCGCAAGAAGCTTACATGCATTATATTATCCTGATTTATTTTGGGCCAATCCACTAGCGTTTATGTGCTCTACAGGGGGACTGGTTTGGTATGGCGGATTTCTAGGGGGGCTCTTGGCTTTTTTAGGCTTGGCCTATCGCTCTGCCTATGCGGTATTACCCTTGGCGGATGCTTTTGTACCAGGGGTGCTGGTGGGCTTGGCGCTTGGGCGTGTCGGTTGTTTTTTAGCAGGATGCTGTTATGGCACGCCTTGCCTAATAGAGGCTTTGGCGGTTCACTTCCCCGTGGGGCATCCTTTATATGACGTGGGGGTTCACCCTGTTCAATTGTACGAAAGTCTCGGCGCTTTGGTATTAGTGGGAGCCATGTACTTAGGGGGAAAGCATACCTCCCGAGCAGGCTTGAATATGACGATCTTTTTATTGGGGTATGGGGTTTTACGTTTTGCTCTAGAGTATTTAAGAGGCGACAAACTCATGCTCGCCCAGACTTTATCTGCTTCACAGTGGATGAGCCTTCTGGCCATTTTAGCAGGCCTATGCTTAGGGTTTTATCATATTTTTCGCCTTCGTAAGACATAGACGAGTTAGAATAACGCTATGCCTATCGTTTTGAAATGCCAAGTTCGTCAGGCTTTCTCTAGGTTCTGGAAGCATTCTAATCTCTCTTTTTAGTCTTTCTACGAATACGGAAGGCCACTTTATGTAACAAATTGTGCCACTTTGGCAATTTGGCGAATACAAAATACTTTATTCCGACACAGGATTGTGTTTGAAGGAATAAAGGAATGAATGGCATGGGTGTGATTAATAATCATAATGGCAATCGTAATGGACTGCAAAATACTTTTTATGGCCCAAGCTGTAACCCTCGAATGACTGCTCCCCCCGTATCACAAGGGGCTCAGGTCAACTCTAACCGTTCGCCTGAAATGAATATGGCTAACGTCTTTAAGCTTTTCTTTCAAATCTTAGGCGCCTCGCAAGGCATGCAAGGACAAAGACCCCCTCACTCTATTTTTGCGCCTACCACGCCTTATGGCCAGACGGTCGCCTCTCCGCGTCCAGCATCACCACTAGCAATACCTACTTCCGCTCGTAAAGACAACACGGCTGTTTTAATTGCTTTATTGTTAAATCAAAATGGTGGGCATCCGCTAATCCCGAATCAGACTTCTCCTTCACCGAATGTTGTTACTCCAACGCCACCGAACAACGACCATACTGAACTCCCTTGGATCAGTACTTCCATGACACCTATTGAGTATTCAGGGCCAAAGTCCGATCCTGAAGATGAACTCCAATATATCGATTTTGTCCCTAGCACTTCTGAGCCAACTCCAGCTCCAACTCCAACTCCAACTCCAACTCCAGCTCCAGCTCCAACTCCAGCTCCCACTCCAGCTCCAGCTCCAGCTCCAGCTCCAACTCCAACTCCAGCTCCAGCTCCAGCTCGAACGTTATATTCCCCAGAGGAGATGGCCGCCTATGTTGAAAAAATAAACCCAGGGTATATTCTAAGTCAAGTTAAGCAAAGTGAAGCCGCCAAGATTGAGTCTATTAGATCGAGGAAGTAGATGAGGGAATAAAGGAATGAATGGTATGCATGTGACTAATAATAATAATGTCAATCGTTATGGATTACAAAATACTTTTTATGGCCCAAGCTGTAACCCTCGAATGACTGCTGCTCCCTCATCGCAGAGCGTTAATAGCCACGCAAACCGTTCGCC
>JBIJBR010000089.1:0-6631 GCA_044345135.1 Vampirovibrionales bacterium | reverse complement strand
TTGCTATGCTTGGGATTGAGTTCCAATGTTTTTTCATAGGCGTGAACCGCAGGGGCATAAGCTTCGAGTCCGTGCAAGGCGGTTGCCAAACCATAATGAGCCAAGGCATCTTGAGGACTAAATTCAAGGGCTTTTTCAAAGAGAGTGACTCTTTCCTTGAGTTGATTTTGTCGTGCCAGATCCGCCTCTACGTTTTCAGGAAGTAGCTCATTTGCTGGGACTTGAGCCTTTTTTTCGGCCATTCGTTCCGCCATTTTTAAACGCATAGCCACACGAGTCCCTTCCGCCTTCCATGTTTCAGCCTCTTCTTTAGAACCTAGTTTTAAGGCATAAATAGACAAATTGGTATACGCCATAAGCCAATTAGGATTCTGCTGAACCAGTGTATGCAAGACTTGCATCGCCTCTTCATAGCGCTCTAATCGACCGAGTAATAGGGCTTGCCCTTCTTGAGCCTGCCAATATAGAGGGTAGTCCTGCGTAATCTGACGCATGTCTTGAAGACTCCCTTCTAAGTCACCGGCCACAAACGCCTGCATGGCAAAGGCGTAGCGTCGTGCGGCCTGCTCTTCAGGCGTCCCGCCCAAGCGAAGGAAAGGCGGGAAATCAATCACTGCTTGAACCGTCTCCGTCCCGACTTGAAGGGTCAGTATTTCCTGGGGTTTTCGGTAATAACGAGGCAAAAACGCCAAGGCATAAATTCCATTATTGAGACACACTGAAGAGCCCCACGAACCAACCGATTCAATGGTCCTTGCTTCGCCGTTTTCTGTTTTTAAGACGTCTAAAGGGCTATGAATGGTTGTGGTGAACGATTCACGGGTTAAATCGGGCATCCACACGCCCATGAGTGTTTGATTTAAACCGCCATAGGTTTTAACTTTGGCAAGGGTTTCCTGTCCTAAGAAGCAACCTTTGCTCTCGCTTGCGATCATGGATTCCCATGTGAGCTCAGGTAGCTTGGTCGTTTGCGTGTAATCTTGACCATAATGAGGCACGCCGCATAAGGTCTGCAAATTTTGAAAAACCTCGATTGAAAGGGGCTCAAGGAAAGCGGTATCGTTGAATTTCGAATTCAAAAGACAGGCTTGACGGGCACTTTCCCCTAGCAATAGGATTGGATTTTGAAAATACACATCATTTTTCGCCACGGTGTCAGGGGGATGAATCAAGAGAGTAAGTGGCGTTTCTAAACGCTTTATTTCAAAGTATTCCATGATTTTAAATTTCAGGACTTCCGCTTCAAAGGTTTCGGTCAAAGCCCTTTCCACTACCACAAAAAAAGAGGTATCACCCGTTTTCCACAACTGAAACAAGCATTGAATACAAGCGGTTTTCGACAAAAAACTATTGAGCTGAGTCTCGCCTGTCTGTAAAGCCTTGACATCGTTTGAGCTACGACGTTGAAGGTAATCCACCGCGTCTTGTCCTGCTATTTCAAAAGCGCTATAATGCGAAGACAGGTCAAGCGCAAAAGGTTTCCCTAAATTTAACGCACTCAAAAGAGAAGCAATTTCCGCTTGGCTCACTTCGGTCACTTGGTTCATATCATTCCTTTGCCTGACGGTGCATTTTATTTTTTTTCTGAAGGTAATCCACCACTTGCGAGACCTGCTCATCCATACGATTTTTTTCAAAAACCGTATGAGCATCCCCTGTAACCGCACTTAGGGGGAGTACATCCAAGCGACAGGCGATGATACTTTTTTGACCTTTGGGAACTTTAGGTCCCATAAACTCATTTTCAATATAGGTCGCAGCACCTTCCACCATGCAAGACTTGGCTTTGTCCACAAATGGCTCTTTATACACTGTACGTAAAACAATTGCATAGCTATTTCCTTCAATGGCATGAAGCGTCCAATTGGTCGAATCATTAAAGGGATCTAAAAATCCCCCTTGTATTTCAGGATGAACCATCACCACCCCTTTAGACTCAATATACTGCCATTGCTTATTTTTCTCTAAGTCCTTAGCATACGTATTGGGGAATGCTGGACTCACTGGGTAGGCGTTCAGCACCCGCTTACCTTGAGGCACATCGAAAGGGGCAATCGTCCAAGCCCCCCAATTTTTTTCAGCATTCTGATTGTCTTGTTCATACGCCCAAAGCACTGAAGATTCATGAGGCATCAAACCCACCATACCAGACGTTTTGACTTCATAATCTGGATTAAACGGTGTTTCAAAGTAAAGCACCTGATTGGGGTCAATATGAGCGGTGATGTCTTGCTGCGGCGAAGGCGGCCATTCACGTTGCAAAGGCGTGGCTTTCCAATTCGATTGAGAAGTCGGATCTAATCCACGAATACCCCTGCCGACAATAGAGGCATTACCCTTTGTTTCAATCCGTTCTGCCAAACGTTCTGACGAGATAAACAGGAGCTGTCCATTGACATAGATCTGAATCATGCCTTTGGAACTCAGTTCCACCTTCATAGGGAAGGGAGCCCCTTGGGTAGAGAGTTCATGAATCCTATTTTCAAGGATTCTATGTTTTATCGATCCTTTTTTTGGGGAAATACCCGTGACCGAAAGCGCAGGCAGTTGAGCTTGAATTTTTTCCAGAAAAGGTGTTAAGTTTTTCCGCTTAATAGACTCGTGAAAAAGAGCGGACAAAACATAATTATACTCCTCAACAGTGCCGTTTCTTTTGGTAAGATAAGTCTGATGACGCGTAATGAGTCTTTTCGAATCCACAGGGGCTTGGTATAATGCCATCTTTGGCGCCTGTTTTTCAAGCAGCATCTGACAGGAGGGAGGAGAAGCAATAGGGAAAACAGGAAAAGGAAAAACCATACATAACCTCGTTGTGAATCTTTAAATGTAAATATATATTGGATATCGAAAAAATTATACCGACTGTGCTTTAATCTTTTCAATCAAAGGCTGTAATTCCCCTCTTTGAAGCATTTCCAAGATGATATCCGTCCCGCCACAAAATTCACCGTGAATAAAGACCTTAGGCAAGGTGGGCCATTCACAAAATTCATTCAAGAAGAGGCGTTTTTCAGGATTATCTAACACGTCTTGCATCACAAAATCAACGCCGAGTTGTTCAAAGGTCTCTTTCAGGCGCATGGTAAACCCACAACGAGGAAAATCCTTGGTGCCTTTGCTATAAATGAAAATCGGGTGTGCTGCGATTTCGGCGTGAACTTCCGCAAAAAAGGGACTACTTTCAAGTGCATTCATCATGACAGGCAACCTTTCTGATTGTGACATCGTCCCCAATGCAAGGCGACGTCTTTTAAAATGAATCAAGATATAGAACTAGACTAGCAAAGCCCTACGCTGACGTCAAGGTTTCTTCTCTTCTTAGACACTTCTTAGACAAAAGCGTCCTTTGACACTCTCTAAACAAGGAACTAAAAAAGGAAATATTTGATTTCAAAATAAACCCATGCTAGAATAGCACTAATTTTTCTTTCTCCGTTTTAGTGCATTTGTACAGTTAAGTTACTCTAGAAAATCTACAGAAAACGGTTTCGAGACATTAAATCTCTTTAAATTCAGAATATCATTTAATGACTTTGTATTTCCAGTATCACGATCAACGAAAGGGCTATTTCTCATGAGTTCGACTATTAATCTTCCTCCACGACCAACCTTACCCGTAACACCACCCGTCAGTCAGCCACTTGCTACTGAAGTCACGGCGACGAAAGGCAGTCCTGCAGAGGCAAAGGGTCCGCAAAAACCTGCAGCCCCCCAGCCTAAAACGGAGGAGAAAAAAACCATTTATGCCTACGAAAAAGCAAAGCAAGATTTCGAACAAGCAAAACAAGGAAATCCTAGTGCTTATCAGCAATATTTACTGCCTGGGACGGACTTCAAAGTCGAGTCCGTCAAATCCAAAGACGGGGGCTTAACACGTTTTGAAACAGGCACGATTTTAAAAGAACAGGCAGAGGGAGGACCTGTCACGGTGACTTCTCCCAGTGGCTTAGTCATTAGCTCAAAATTGATGAATAAAGGGGATGTGGAAGCAGAAGCGGCTGAAATTGATCAATATGTGGATTCCCTTAAGCTAGAAAAACCGTCGTCAGACATTCATCGTATGACGGAAGATCAACTGACGCATAATTTAGCGGAATCTGAGATTTGGGGCCTGACCATGTCGGATCCTGATGCCGTCAGCATTAACCCCAGCACCGAAAACATTGATGTGAATACGTCAACAGGCGTGTTTCACTTAGACAAACAAGACAATATCGCCTTTGAACGTGCCGATGGCAAGGCTCCATTACTCTTAAAACCTTCGTTTAAAGAAGTCCCTAAAGCCACGCCAGAAGCAGCGACACCTGTTTCCGATGCGTCCAAGCCGAATACGCCAAAAGCCGTCGCGCCTGCCAAAGCCTCCAAAGTATTCAACGCTTAAAATACAAGCGGCTAAAAGTAACAGTATTCCCCCGTATCGTCAATGATATTGGGGGATTTTATTAATTTTTTATAAACAAGATCGCCCTTTTAGCATGTTTACTCTATAATACGTATAATTTAGAAAAGTGTCCTACATTTAGTATGATGCTTGACTAAATTTCCTATATTACTTTATTAATTAAATGGAGGTTAAGCTCAATGAGTTCTACTGTCACAATCCAACCCCTTTCTGACCGTGTGGTCTTGGAGTTAATTGACGAAACACAACAAAGTGCGGGTGGTATTTTTATTCCTGATTCGGCTCGTGAAAAGCCTCAGAGTGCCAAAGTGATTGCTGTCGGTCCTGGCCGTACTGAAAATGGTACTTTAATTGCTCCTACCGTTCAAGTGGGTCAAACCGTTTTATTTACAAAGTATGCAGGCACCGATGTGAAATTGGGTAGTCAGGACTACAAAATTGTGTCTGAAAAAGATATTTTAGCGATCGTTTAAATAACGATGCCTTTTCCCTGTTTATATGAAATGAATGATCACAAAGGAAATTATCATGGCTAAAGAAATTATATTTGATGAAAAAGCACGTCGCTCTTTACAAGAAGGCATTGATGCCGTTGCGGATGCGGTTAAAATCACCTTAGGACCTAAAGGGCGCAACGTCGTTTTAGAAAAAAAATTCGGCGCCCCTCAAATCGTTAATGATGGTGTGACCATCGCAAAAGAAATTGAATTAGAAAACCCCGCCGCAAACGCTGGGGCTCAGCTCGTACGTGAAGTAGCCAGCCGCACCAACGATGTTGCGGGTGATGGCACCACGACTGCGTCCGTCCTAGCACAATCTATTGTTCGTGAAGGGTTAAAAAATGTTGCAGCAGGGGCCAATCCTGTCGCCTTACGTAAAGGCATTGACAAAGGCGTTGCAGCAATTATCACGGAAATTCGTGAAACAGCTCAAGCCGTCAATAGCAAATCAGCCATTAAGCAAGTGGCCAGTGTGTCCGCAGGCAATGACGATTTTGTGGGCGAGTTAATCGCTGAAGCCATGGACAAAGTGGGTCAAGAAGGTGTGATTACCATTGAAGAATCCAAGTCTATGGGCACCAACTTACGTGTGGTGGAAGGGATGCAGTTCGACAAGGGTTATGTATCGCCTTACTTCGTCACCGACACCGAACGGATGGAAGCCGTTTTGGACGAAGCGTTCGTCTTGTGCGTCAACAAAAAAATCAACCTCGTTTCCGACTTGGTGCCTATTTTGGAAAAAGTGGCGCGTGAAGGACGTGGTTTATTGTTGATTGCTGAAGATGTGGAAGGCGAAGCCTTGGCCACTTTAGTTGTCAACACCATGCGTAAAATCATTCGTGTCGTTGCCGTAAAAGCCCCTGGTTTTGGCGATCGTCGTAAATCCATGTTGGAAGACATCGCCGTCTTAACGGGTGGTCAATTATTCACGGAAGAACTCGGTCAGCGTTTAGACTCCGTCACCATTGAACAAATGGGTAAAGCACGTCGTGTCACCGTCACCAAAGACAATACGACCATTGTCGCGGACGATTCCACCAAGCAAGCCGTGGCCGATCGTTGTGAGTCCATCAAACGTCAAATCGAAGCCAGCGACAGCGAATACGACAAAGAAAAGCTAAACGAACGTTTGGCAAAATTGTCGGGTGGCGTGGCCGTAATTGAAGTCGGTGCGGCGACTGAAACGGAACTCAAAGAACGTAAATTACGTTTGGAAGATGCTTTAAACGCCACGCGTGCGGCCATTGAAGAAGGCATCGTTCCTGGGGGCGGTACCATGTTGCTTAAAGCGAAAAAAGGCTTAGAAGCCTTTGCAGAAACGCTTGTGGGTGATGAGCGTATTGGCGCCAGAATCCTTTTGCGCGCCATTGAAGAACCTGCTCGCCAAATTGCTGAAAATGCAGGTAAAGATGGTAGCGTCATTGTCAGCAAAGTCTTGGATGCGGCTCGTGAAATTGGTTATGATGCGTTAAATGACCAGTATGTTGATATGTTTGCCGCAGGGATTGTAGATCCTGCCAAGGTGACTCGTTCTGCCTTGCAAAATGCAGCGTCTATCAGTGGTTTATTATTGACCACCGAAGCCTTGATCGTGGAAATTCCCGAAAAAGACAAAGCATCTGCTGCCCCTGATATGAGTGGTATGTACTAAGCCTTTAAATCCTTTACAGGACTCATTCATACCAAACACCCCTGTTGAAAAACAGGGGTGTTTTTTCTAGGAAGACTT
>JBIJBR010000088.1:0-6667 GCA_044345135.1 Vampirovibrionales bacterium | reverse complement strand
GCCCCTGTTGTTTGAGTTCGTTATATAAGGCCAAGGCTTTACGACTGTCCCCTAATTGATGATAGGTGCGCGCCATGCGTAACGCCATTTCCACGGGATCTCCCTGCCCTGTTTGCAAGGTCGCTTTATCCATCGACAAAGCCCCACGATAATCCCCCAATTCAAAGGCCATGGTCGCCAATGCATTATTGAGTTCAGGATTGAAACGCTCCATATTTTTAGACGCACTCACCATGGATTCATAAATCGTGCGAGCCTCTGACCTTTGTCCACTTTTAATTAAAGCCGTCACATACGCTTGCCGTAACGCCAAAGGGGCAGAAGTGGCATGCGCCTGCAATACACCTTCATAAAGTGCCAAGGCTTCAGCAGGTCTTCCCATAAAGGTTAAATACTGTGCATAGGCCTTTACAAAAGTCTTGTCCTGTTGAAAATAGGCTTGCACTTCATTCACATAAGGTTTCGCGGCGTCATACTGACCTTGCCAAATGTACAAGGTGGCCAATTGTTTTTTCGCGTCTTGATCGTTGGGATTCAGTTCCACGTAATGTTGAAGCAAATGAATCGCCCTATCACGCTGATTGGGATTCCAGCTATAAAGTTCTGCCAATTCTTTTAAAGCAATTGCTTCATTGGGGTCGAGTTCTAAGGCCGTTTCAAAGGCTTTCATCGCCAACGCCTGATTCGCTTGTCCGCCCTGCTTTTTATAGGCTTTGCCCAACCATGTATAGCTCAGCGCATTGGTGGGATAACGTTTCACCGTATTTTTAAACACCCCAATCGATTGTGACACCAAGCCCTTATTGTAAAGCCTTACCCCTGCTTGTGCAGTACTAGGAAGCGGGGCCGATGCCCACGCGGACGCGCCACCAGAGAGCAAAAAAAACACTAATAGTAAAGCAATGCTCCATTGAGGAGGGAAGAAACCCCAATAAGACATGGTCGAACGGTTAGACAAATGCATAAGTTCCCCTTTATCACCCTGTGAAGAGATTTAATCTTGTTCATCTTCAATTGGGAGTATCTTTACCTTAAGTATAGAAATTTATATCCCGCTCTTCGTCAAAAGAGAAGGGCAAACCCTCCACTTAGGGGACTGCGGATTCATCAAGATCCACTACCCAGTGGAGCGGATTCAAGTCAAGTGGATTGACAGCGTTTTTGGATGCGATAAACTAAAAAGTATGAAATGCCCGTGTGGCGGAATCGGTAGACGCTGCGGACTTAAAATCCGTTGTGGCCAAAACCACGTGCCAGTTCAAGTCTGGCCACGGGCATATATCCCCTACATCTTAACGTGTAGGGGATTTTTCAATAGAAGGCTTTTCACTAGAAAACGCTCCCCTTTAAGGCACGACCATCCACGTCATTTCCTTAATTTAAATAGCATTTGGGGTTTGAACAAGTAGCCCATTCTATTAAAGTAAGGTAAAATTTAACTGAGAGGATGAGGTATAAGAGTTGTGGATATTAACAGATCAGATTTAGAAAAGGCTGAACAAGCAGGTATTATTACGGTTGAGCAGATAGATCAACTTTTAATTTTTTTAAATGCCCAAACAGACAACTCCGCCATTAAAGCAAAATTTAACTTGACTAACACCCTTTATTATTTGGGGGCCCTCTTAATTATTCTGGCAATGGGTTGGTTTGTCGGCAATGTATGGAATTCCTATAACAGCGCAAGTTTATTGGGCATTTGTCTCTTTTATATGACGCTTTTGACCTTAACGGGGAATTATCTTTGGGGTAAAAAATTAAAGATTCCTGCGGGCTTATTGTACGTCGCCACGGTTTCGGGGGTTCCTGTCTCCACCTATATTTTAGAAAAAATGACAGGCATTTGGCCGATAAAAGATCCTAGTGATTACTTGGGTTTTCATCTTTCGATTCAAGGGGGCTGGGTTTCAATGGAACTTGCCACTATTATGGCGGGTTTATTATTTTTAAAATACAGAAAAATACCTTTTCTCACCGCTCCAATCGCTTATGCCGCGTGGTATATGTCCATGGATATTGTACCTTTGCTCACAGGTGGATTTCGCGAACCGACGTGGGATGAAAGAAAATTAGTAAGTGTCGTATTTGGACTTATTTTGATGGTTGTCGCATTTATCTATGATAAACGGACAAAAGGGGATTTTTCATTTTGGCTATATTTATTTGGAGCAGTGATTTTCTGGTCTCCTTTAATTGAGATGCTCAATGGTCAAGGTGAGTTGTTTTATGGGCTTTATGCCCTACTTAATTTACTGATGATGTTGATTAGTTTATTCTTACAAAGAAAAATATTTATGGTATTGGGGTCACTAGGTTTATTGCTTTATCTCTTCCATTTGGCGGAGGAACTTTTTAAAAATACGGTAAGTTTCCCCTTCATATTAATCACGATAGGTTTTATCATCCTCTTTATCGGTGTTTGGTATCAAAAAAAACAGGAAGAGATTAAAAATTATCTTGATAGTTTATTACCTGAGTGTATTAAAAAACATCTTCCAAAATATAGATAATGTCGATATTCAGTTTATAAAGGGTACTTGTTGTGTCAAAAAAAGCCGTGGTTCGCTTTGCGAGTAGGTTGCGAGCAATAAGCGTTATGCTCCTCGAGAACCCGAGCGACAACGAAGACACCAGGCGTCATTTCCTTAATTTAAACGCTGCTTTAATACAGCTCGATAAAAAGCATCATGCTCCATACTCAAAGGAAGTTGAGCCTCTTCCAGCAAAACCCACGTCGGATTCGCCTTTAAAAACGCGCGGATCACGCCCTGATTTTCAGGCGTCCACCACGTACAGGTGCTATAAACCAAGGTCGAGGTGGCATGACATAAGCTCGCCGCCTGCGTTAGAATCTCCAATTGTAAGGCAGGAAATTCCTTCATGCTCGCTTCACTGCGGTTCCACCATAAATCAGGGTGATGCGACAAGGTCCCCAAGGCCGAACAGGGGGCGTCAATCAAAACCAAATCCGCGGGTGGGGAATCCGCAGGGAGGGTGAAGGTACGCGCATCCGCCGTGTGTAGCGTCAAGTTGCCTTTAAGCGCCAAGCGAGCGATATTTTCTTCAAGGCGCTCAAGGCGTTTTGCGGACAGGTCCACCGCGTGAAGCTGAGCGCCTTCGTTTAAATGACGAGCCAACCACCACGTTTTCGAGCCCGGTGCGGCGCATAAATCTACCACACAACGCGTTGAAGGGGCTTGGACTACGGCCAGTGAGTGCTGAACCACCCAAGCCGATCCATAATCTTGCACATACCACGCGCCTGCTTCAAAATCAGGAAACTGAGCAACCACGTCCGTAAAGCCTGATTGGATGCGAATGGCTTGGGGAAAATCCGCCAAAAAGGGCTGAGTGACGTGAATCCCTTGCGCGGCTAAGGCGTCGATAACCGAAGCCATCTCCACTGCCGTCGTGGCATGGGTATGAAACAGCGTCAAGGGCTGCTTATGATGAGACGCCTTTAAGGCACTGTAAATCGCCTCATCCGTCTTTCCGTGACGCAAGGCTTTAATCGCCCAAAGCGGCCAAGCACTTTCAAGACTTTGACGCTCTTCTACAGCGCCCTTGAAGTCCGCTTCCAGCTCCCCTAAAGGAGGAAACGTTTCGCTTGCTCGGCGTAAGCACGCATTGAGCATGCCCACCTGCGCAGAAGACAAACGACAGGCCTTGGCCAAATCCACCCACGCCTGCACATGGTGATGCTCCCTTGCCTTGGCTTGCTCTTCAGGGTGTAAAAGACTCAGTAAACCAAGCATGAGCAAATGACGAAGAGGGGCTTGAAGATCTTTAAAGCGCTTATGGGTCAACTGCTTCATGCGATATTTTAGGGTAATCTGCCAGCGTAAACTTTCATTAAAGAGCATGGTCGCCAGTCCCCGTGTTTGAGGCGTGGCGTGATGAAAAGGAGCCGTACTGAAGGCCTGATGCAAGGCGTCATCCGCCTTGTCAAGCAATCCCAAATCCATGGCATACAACAAACGTAGCGCCAAGGCATGAGGCGTGTGAGGCAAGGCTTTAAAAAAAGCAGGAAAGGAACGACTCATCATAAGTCCACCACCACCTGTTTTGCAGAATTCGATGAACTCTTCGCGGGAATAAATAAATCTGAACGATGAAGCTCTAAATACTGAAACAGTAGGGCATAATTTCGCACATTCGCTTTAAATAAAACATCAAAGACGTCCCCCAAAAGAGGGATGCTTCCCACCAAAAAATCCACGGCCACATTGCCCAGCATCTTCAAAAACAAAGGCGTCGGGACTTTATAATACACGGCAAGCCCCAGCAAATAACAGGCCACCAAAGCGGTCAGCGCGTCCCCCAAAACAGGGATGCTCCCCACTAAGGCGTCTAGCCCAATGGTTTTTTGCGTAAAGGGCAAGCGCAAGGCACTGTCCATCACAATACTCAGGACTTTGGCTATTTTTAAGGCAGGGGGGGCTTGACGCTGAAAGACCTGTTCATCATCAAAAAAAGTGGGAGCCTTCACGCCATGTCCTCCTCATCTAGGGGGTAGGGCAAGGCGGTTTCAAGGCGTTCTTGGTGATAAATATCGACATACTGAGCCGCCACCGTTAAATTGCCCGCAGGCCTAAAGGGGATTTCCAAAACGCGCGCCTTCACCATTTTATTGCCGAAGCGCAGTTCAAGGTCATCTCCTACCTTGACGGTATGCGACGCTTTCGCCACTTTAGCGTTTAAACAAACGCCCCCTAAGTCGCATAATTCGTTGGCCAAACTGCGACGTTTAATCAGGCGCGTCATTTTTAAAAATTTGTCGAGGCGCATGAGGTCTCTTTCCTTTGAGTTGAGCGTATCTGCTAGATACCCTAACACAAACAAAGCGCACGCGGCTTGTCCCACACCCGTCAGGAGGATTCACTTCCAAATTTAGCTCGAGTAGACTTGGTACGTTGACCCCTGTCAAGCGATTGTTTTATTAAGCTAAAGGGGTCTTTTTGGGTTGATTTTAAAAATGCCCTTGCATTGAAAGGGACGAGTTTCATCTGGCTTTTTTTATCTTTCAACAAAGTATTTTGAATGAGTAAGTGTGGACTATGGATCACCTGTTCTAGGTCTGGCTCAAAAAATCCTATATAATGGTACTCTTCTGGTAGCTCTTTTAAAAACTGAATAAAACCCTCTACGACTCCTTTCAGAAGATCCTCTTGCCCCCCATAATCATGAAATTGCTCTGCAATGTCAGGCAGTTTCGTTTCTAATTCTTTAATCTGTTGGGAAGATAGCTCCATGCCCACACGCTGAAACGCAGGCGACGGTTGAGGCTTTAGCATCGACGTCTGCAAGGCAGGACGAAGATTAGGGCGTGACACATTTAACACAGGGGAAGTATAGAATAATTTCATGAGAAAATAACCTTTAGTTCAGTAATCATTGGGAGAGAAATAAAAAATAGACACCTTATTTAAGCATAGTCACTTTCTAAACGCAAGCCTGTTACGTTGAATCAGGCGTGTTATTTTTAAAAATTTAAGGGGTTCTGTTTTGAGCTGGTTGCTTGTCAGAGACCTTTTCGCGGAAAAAGGTCTCCAACACCCGAAAAGGAGAAGTCATAGAGTTATCGCTTTCGTTTTGGGCTGGTCGCTCGTCAGAGACCTTTTTCCGCGAAAAGGTCTCCAACACCCGAAAAGGCGAAGTCATAGAGTTATCGCTTTCGTTTTGAGCTGGCGCCGTCAGAGACCTTTTAGCGGAAAAAGGTCTCCACCCCTCCTTAAAAATCCTCCCCTCTTCTCATCCTTTTCGCTTGCCCCACTCGCTCACGTAGGACGTCCGCAAAATGTCTCGGATGCCTCGCATTTAATGCTTGGACGTCTGTTGCTGCAACGGTTTGTCTATTGGTGCAATGGGTTAAAGTGAGCACTTGAAATCGGTTATGCCTATTAAGAAGTCTCTGCGTTTTATGTTTATGTTACCTTTAAGGGTATCGCCCTTCACGATTCACCCTTTCCGATTCATAAAGGACACTCGCATGCACAGTACCGAATCCCCCTTCCCTTGGCACTCTGAATTAAACGAAAAATGCGGCGTCTTTGGCATGATTAGCGCCCGTACCCTTCCCATGGGGCAATACGCCTATTTCGCGCTCTTTGCCTTACAGCATCGTGGGCAAGAAAGCTGTGGCATGGCCGTCTTTAATAATGATCAAATGACTCTCCACAAAGACATTGGCTTAGTCAGTCAAGTCTTTAAAGACGAATTTCTCAGTACTTTAGAAGGCCAAGTGGTCGTCGGGCATACCCGCTATTCAACCGCAGGAGATTCTTCCCTTGAAAATGCGCAACCCGTGATTTCTCGCTCTCGCTTAGGGAGCATCGCCTTGGCCCACAACGGCAACCTCATTGAACTCGACACGCTAAGAGAACGATTTAACTTAGAAGTAGGGGACGGCTTTGGCGCCAATAGTGACAGTCATATTATGGTGCGTTGCTTAGGCCAAGCCTTAGCGGAAACACAAGGGGATTTAGCGGAAGCGGCGCATTTGGTCTTTAATCACTGTGAAGGGGCCTTTAGCGTGGTCATGGCCATGGGAGATTGCCTCATTGCCGCACGAGACAAACAGGGGATTCGTCCACTTTGCTTAGGGCAAACCAAGCAAGGCCAATGGGTGGCCGCGTCTGAAACCTGCGCCTTGGATATTATCGGGGCG
>JBIJBR010000120.1:0-5353 GCA_044345135.1 Vampirovibrionales bacterium | reverse complement strand
GCCTTGGTGGTGCTGGGTTTTGTATTTTCAGGCGTGCTTCCTCAAAGTATTGCTCCTTTACCGCCCGCTTTAATGAGCTATTGGCGAGCCATTCATGTCCCTGTCATTTTGTGGTCCTACGCCTTGATGTTTTTAGCCTCTATCGGGGGAGGGCTTTTGTTGATGAATCCCAAATCGCCTGATCGAGACGCGATTCAAGGGGTGACGGATAAAGCCGTTACGCTGGCGGTGCCCTTGCTCGCGATTGGAACCGCGCTTGGTGCGGTGTGGGCGAATGAAGCATGGGGGACCTACTGGAATTGGGATCCAAAAGAAAATATGGCCCTTGCTAGTTTATTTGTCTATGGAGCTTATTTACATTTGCGCTTAAATACGGACGTGCCTGCTGAAAAATTGGCGTGGCTTTTAATCATCGGCTTTGCGGTTTTGATGCTGACCTATATTGGGATTAACTTACTGGGCGTGGGCCTGCATAGCTACGGTAATTTTATGATGAATTAGCTCGTGTTGACCTTCAGCTTATACATAGGGTAATTCTATGTCAAACCAAGCCGTTTTTTGTTATATAGGAGTGAATCGTGCATGGGAAAGAAAAAAGCGTCCTTCTGGAAAAAAAGTTTTTGCTTTGCCCTCAAGCAAGTCTTACGTATTGCGGTTTTGTTTTGGGGCTATCACCATAGTCATGTACTGGTGAAAGGGCTCACCTTTGGAACAACAACTGGCTTACTTGGTTTTTCTTTGATGCTAAGTGGGGTTGATTTAGTCTTGCGCCCTGTGGTGAAAGTGCTGTGTTTGCCCTTGGACTTATTTTCTTTTGGACTGGCACGAAAGCTTTTTTACGGACTGTTGATGAGCGCGTTTCTTTTTTCGACGATGTTTTGGTTCCCTGATCTTCACATTAATACCCAAACGGTGGCCCAACAGATTCAGCTGGCCACCGCGATTTGGATTTTTACGCTCACGGTTTTAACCGTCACGCGTTAGAAAAAGGGGATTTTGGTGATACTCACGTCATAATTACGTTCTGTGGTGTAGTTACCGTCTATACTGCCGTTGTTGGCGTGATCAAATCCCGTGTATTGACGTTCTAAGAATTTTTTAGCACTAGGGCTTCCTAGTAGCATTAAAGCACCTCCTGCCAATACCGCGCTTCCCCATTTCAGGGCATTGCCAAAAGGGCCCCTTAAATGACGCAACGGAGTCGCTTGTATAAAGGCCATACCCCCTAAAAAGCCTGTTCCAAACAACGCCCCATGGGCAAGGGACATATTACTTTCTGCAAAGTGTTCTTGAAAAATACGATTGGTCGAAGCGTGGGGATCAACCCCATCTCCGCTTAAAGACGTTTGAAAGTGAGTGGGGCCAAGGACGCCATTAAACCCATAACCAGGCACGGCACTATTGGGGTTATTATTTTCGTAATTAAAGCCTCCCCAGACATTGCCGGTGACCCCTGCGGACCCATACATTCCTCCCCCATAGGGAGAAATCCCGCCGCCATACATCCCTCCCCCGTAAGGCATTCCCCCACCAAAGGGCATCATGCCACCGCCATACATCCCGCCCCCGTAAGGCATTCCCCCACCAAAGGGCATGCCTCCGCCATAGGGAGAAATTCCCCCGCCATACATTCCGCCCATCATCATCGGGTCATAAATGTTCCCCCCATTGCTGGGTAAGCCATAGGCATAGGGATTCGGTAAGGGATTATACCACGCGCCAGGATTCTGACTTTGTGTTGCCATAGAAGACGAGTTGGCTTCTCGAGGCGCCGCTTGTCGTGGCGAAGCAAGTGTATTTAAGGGTGGATTTAATTGTGTGCTTAGTTCAGGACTCATGAGAGTCTATCCTTCTTGATTCATAAAATTTTTGATGCGTTGATTTTAGCTTTAAATTCGTTTATGATGTCTACCTACAATAGTATTTCAATAGCATAAAGGCAAACACGCTTCTTTTTTGTGCTAGTGAATCTTATTTTTTTATGATGCCTTGCCAATAAATGGAGTTTAATCCTTATGAAGCCTCCTTCCTGCTTAACGGATTTACAACATCAGGTTACCCAATGTGGAGGGACGGAGCCTCCTTTTCAAAATGAATACTGGAATCATAAGGAAGCAGGGCTCTATCATTGCGTATGTTGTGATGCCCCTTTATTCGCCAGTACTGCCAAGTTTGACAGTGGGACAGGCTGGCCCAGTTATTGGCAAGCGGTGAATCCCACCGTGCTTGAAGAGCGTTCAGATACGAGCCATGGGATGCAACGTGTTGAAGTCATTTGTGGAGCTTGTCAAGCCCATTTAGGGCATCGATTTCCAGATGGTCCCCCACCGACAGGTTTACGCTATTGCATTAATTCAGCGTCCCTACGTTTTAATCCCGCACCTTCTATCACTTAAATACAGGCGTTGAGCACTTCGAATAAAGCCTTGGCTTTTTTAAGGGATTCTTTAAATTCATAAGAGGCGACTGAGTCGTGTACAATGCCTGCCCCCGCCTGTAAAAAAACGGTATAGGCTTGAGGATTGGCAATAGCATGCCAAGGCATTGCCGTTTCAGGGGCAAGAGTCAGGGTACGAATGAGGATGTTGAAATCCATGCATTGACGTTGAGGATCAAGATAGCCCATACTCCCGGTATAGTAGTGTCTCGCCGCAGGTTCCAAGCGTTCTAAATACGTCATGCATCGTAATTTGGGACAACCGGTAATGGTGCCGCCAGGGAAAAGCGCTTGTAGAATTTCCATTTGTGTACGCTGGGGCGATTGTCTCCCCTGAATGTTGGAAACGGTATGGGTGACGTGAGAATAGCGCTCTACACTCATGAGTTCATCCACTTCCACGCTGCCTGCCACACAGACTTTCCCCAAGTCGTTACGTTCTAAGTCTACTAGCATTAAATGTTCTGCCCGCTCTTTTTCAAGGGTTAAGAGGTCTCTTTCCCGTTGGGCTTGCGCTTCAGGGCTGCTCCCTCGACTGCGGGTCCCTGCAATGGGTCGAGTCGACAACTCGCGATCTTTTTGTTTGACCAAGCGTTCGGGTGAATTGCTAAGCACCCACCCTTGTGGACTCTTCCATAGGCCTGCAAAGGGGGAAGGATTCCGACAGGTCATGGCGTGAAAGACTTGCCAAGGGTCAAGCGCTTGGATACGCCGTTGCCATTGAATCGACAAATTGGCCTGATATAAATCTCCCACTTCAATGGCGTGTTTCAACACTTCAACCGCCTCAGCAAAGGTATGTGAATTAAATGAGGCTTGATACGTAGTCAGCCAATCGTTTTGAAAGGGTGTAAATATTTTATTTTCAAAGGACGAAGTAGGGGGAAACGAGTTTTGGATACGCTCCAAAGTTTCTGCAATGCGTTGATGTTCAGCCTCCGACGAAGCGAACACGTATAAGGTAGAGGTCTCATAATCCAAGACCATATGTTGAGGGTAGGCAATAAAACGATGTGTGGCGTGAGCGGCTTTTGGCAGGGGATTTAAACTTAAGGTGCTAAGCTTGTCTTCCCACAACCACGCTGCTTCATAACTCAGTAAGGCAAAAATGCCTGAGGAACTCGGTAATGCGTAAGGGATATGGGCTTCAAGAGAGACCGACTGCTGTGACGCCAACCACTGAGACAGCGTCTGGTTTAAATCTTCAGCACTGCGAATAAAATGTCCTTGAGGTTCGCTATTGTGATACACATGGCGGTTGACGATGTCTAAACGCTCGCATTCAAGAGAAGCCCCATAACCCGCCAAGCCCCATCGATGCCCCTTACCTACTTCACACAGGGGAGCGTCCAGCAAGGTGGCATACGGCATTTCACGGCTTAAACGTTCTAATAAGTGGCTCAATAAAAGGGGGAAGGCCTTTAGATCCACCGTATAGGACTTCATCGTCGATATGCGCTTGGCTAAGGCCTTATTCACAGGCCTGCCACAGTGCTTCAGAAAGGTGGGCGTTGTGATACACCCGGTTCACATCGTCGTGATCTTCAATCGCGTTTAGCAATTTAATCAACGCTTTGGCAATACCAGGGTCTTCAATGTCTGTTTGTGTAGCGCATAAGCGAGTCAGTTCAACGGTTTCAGGCGTGAACGGTTCACTTGCTATTTCACTCAGCCTGTGACAGACGGTATTCAGGTGCTTGGCTTCGGTAATAATTTCAACATAGTAAAAGCCATTTTCGGATTCCATTTGTACGTCATGGGCATCGGCTTCTATGGCCCAATCCATCCATTGTAGCGCTTGAGCTTCACTGTTGGTTTCAAGCACAATACGACCGAAAGGTTCAAACATAAAGGCCACGCAACCATCTTGCCCCAAATTGCCTTGGTGTTTATTGAAGTAGCTTCGAATGTCGCCCGCCGTTCGGTTGCGGTTGTCTGTTTCACATTCGATAAAAATGGCCACACCCGCAGGTCCATAGCCTTCATAACTCAGCGATTCTAAATCTTCGCCCTTTAAAGCACCTGTTGCTTTGGCGATGGCATTTTCAATGTTGTCTTTGGAAAGCCCCCCTGCTTTCGCGGCGTCTATGGCGCCTCTTAAGCGAAAATTACTGCTTGGGTCGCCTCCACCTTGTCGCGCAGCGGACATGATTTCTCGAGAATAACGCGCCAAGGCAACGCCTTTTTTAGCATCGGACGCGGCTTTTTTATTTTTAATCGCCATCCAGCGTCCCATTCGTTAGGACTCCTCTTTCATGATGAAGGTCAATACGTTTTATTATATCAAACAGCGCGTATGAAGCAAGGCCATCCCAGGCTTGTTTCATCGTAGGTCTAGGACTTAGTTGAGCACTTCGACGGAGGCGTTTAAGGAAGCCGTCCCTTTTTTTACTGAAAGGGCTGTGCCTAAAAAGGCCGTAAATAAAGGATGTGGATGATTAGGACGAGATTTAAATTCAGGGTGATATTGCACCGCCACGAAGAAGGGATGATCTTTGAGTTCAACCACTTCGACCAATTCTCGGTCAGGGGAGGTCCCTGATACCACCAGTCCATGGGCTTCTAAGGCTTCTCGGTACGCGTTGTTCAATTCATAACGATGACGATGGCGTTCCATGACGACTTCTGTCCCGTAGGCTTCAAAGGCTTTGGACCCTTTACTTAAGTGACAAGGATACTGCCCCAAGCGCATGGTGCCTCCCTTATCGGTAATCTGGCGTTGTTCGTTCATCATGGCAATGACGGGGTGAGGCGTTTTCTCGTCAAATTCATAGCTATTGGCGTCTATTAAACCCACCACATGACGGGCGTATTCAATAACCACACACTGTAAGCCCACACACAAGCCCAACAAAGGAATGTGATGCTCGCGGACATAGCGAACGACATTGATTTTTCCTTCAATCCCACGAGAGC
>JBIJBR010000130.1:0-5182 GCA_044345135.1 Vampirovibrionales bacterium | reverse complement strand
CGATACCTTGCATCTGACCGTAACTCCTCAATTGATTGGGGGCCTTCATACGCCTAGCTTAGTGAGCGGTTCAGGATTTTCATCCCAAGCTTGGCCCACCGTCACATGGACACAGATTGAACATCATGCCCCTGAATTGTATCTCACAGGGGCTATTCAGTATGCGCCTTGATGAGGGACTTAGAGACGTAAGTTTTAGTCTCTACGAATGATTTGCTGGCCAGGTTCGTCAATGGAATCAATGGCGTTATTGTGAATGATATTGTAAAAGAATTTTTGAACAGGCGAGCGTTTGGGGGGCGCCATGCCTCTCCATTCGGCACGACTACGCGCGGCCATGATGTGTTCAATGGTATCTGGGGAATAGCCTTTTAATTGTAAAATTTCAACATCAGGCGTAAACGCTAGGGCGGATAAAGGAGCCATGCCACCTAAGCTGAGGATCATGAGGCATAAGGCAACGAATTTTTTCATTTTAAATCTTCCTATCGCAGTGATGAAGTGACAAAGGTACCCTATGCTTAGTTTACTTGAACGCGTAAGCAAAGCACCTCCTTTTTTTGGAGGAAGTCTGGTCCATGGTGAACTCTATTATGCCACGACGGCTTCTAAGGCATTGAGTTCTTGGCTCGCAATGCTGAGTAACTGACGAAAGGAATCCGCCTCTAAACTGGCGCCACCGATTAAACCGCCATCAATGTCGGATTGTGCTAAAAGCCCTGCCGCATTGTCTGGCTTCATGCTACCGCCATATAAAATACGAAGCGTTTCGGCTGCTTTGGATCCAAATGTGCTGGCAATACTTTGACGAATTACCCCACAGACGCGGTTGGCTTCAGCGGGTTCACAGACTTTTCCTGTCCCAATAGCCCAAACGGGCTCGTAGGCCACCACCACCCGACTGATTTGCTCTGCACTGAGATCTTTTAGACTTTCTTGGATTTGTTGCGTGACAACGGCGTCCGTTTGTTCCGCTTCCCGTTCGCTGAGCGTTTCTCCTACGCAGACGATGGGGACGAGTCCATGGGCCAAAGCACTTTTAGTTTTGGCATTCACCGCGGCATTGCTTTCATTATAATAGCTACGGCGTTCGCTATGGCCGAGTACGACCCCTTGAAGATCCAATTCTTCAAGTTGTGTGGGAGAAACTTCCCCAGTAAAGGCGCCTTCACGTGCAATTTCCATATTTTGAGCCGCCACATGAAGGGATAGTCCCGCTTCTTTCGCGGTGCGTACCGTTGTAGCGAGTAAGGTAAACCCTGCACATACCCACGCTTCTAAAGCAGGATGCGTCGGCATTTCTTGAGCCAGTGCTAACACAAATTGACGAGCATCGGTATTGTTTTTATACATCTTCCAATTACCTGCCATAAAAATACCACGGTTTAAATGCGCCATTTGAAACACTCCTTCATGTCTGATTTATGAAAAAATAAAATAATCACCTTTAAAATTAGTATACCTTAAAATCAGGTAATACGTGTAGGCTAATGTTTTGAAGCTAGCACCTCTATAAATTTTAGTCGCCTTTGACGGAGTAAGTTTCGATTCGTGTATCGTCTGGCGGGGTAAACATACGGTATAAAACGGGTAAGACGAGTAACGTGAGTAAGGTGGAGGTGACTAAGCCTCCAATCACGACGGTGGCCAAGGGCTTTTGGACTTCTGCCCCTGAACTCATGGAAGCGGCCATGGGTAAGAATCCAAGGGTAGCGACGAAGGCGGTCATCAGAACAGGGCGTAAACGAGATTGGCACCCTTTATGGATACGCGCCTCTCGGGAATATCCGTCTTCTTTTAATTTATTGAAGGTGCTGATGAGGACTAAGCCGTTGAGAATCGCCACACCAAAGAGCGCAATGAATCCGATAATGGCAGGAGTGCTGAGGTAAAATCCTCGAATCCATAACGCGCAAATGCCTCCCACCATGGCGAAGGGGATATTGGTCATGACCAATAAAGCAGGGGTGACGGCAGAAAAAGTCGCCACCAGCAAGCCAAAAATAATGAGAATGGAGACGGGCACCACAATGGCCAGTTTTTTGAGGGCGCGTTCTTGATTTTCAAATTGTCCTCCCCATTTAAGTGAATACCCCACAGGAAGCTTGACCTGTTCTTTTAAGCGAGTTTGGGCTTCTTTGACGAAGCTACCGACATCTCGATTTCGCACATTACATTGAATCACCATACGGCGCTGACCGGCTTCTCGATTAATCATTTCCACCCCTTCGTTAAGACTTAAAGCCGCCACCTGCCCCAAGGGAATCCGTCGACCATCGGCCGTTTCAATCAGTAAGGCTTTTATATTCTGGGGGTTTAAGGTTTGATTTTGTGGGAATTTAACCCGTAACGTAAAGCGTTTTTTACCATCCAAAATTTCGGAGACGGCTTGTCCCATCACGGCCGTGTTCATGAGCGTACGAAGATCGGCAATGTTTACCCCATACCGTGCCATTTTAAGGCGATCAGGCGTGATGGTGATTTGAGGCGAGCCTGACCATATTTCTCGACGAAGGCCTGTCACGCCTTGAAGCTGACTTAAAACGCTTTCAATAGCGATCGCTTTTTCAGATAAGACCGTGAGATTTTCACCAAACAGCTTTACGGCCACATCCGCCTTGACCCCTGACACTAACTCGTTGACACGCATTTCAATCGGCTGAGTGAAATTGAAGCGCACCCCTGGGATATCCGCTTCTAAACGACGGTTCAGTGCCACGGCTAAGGCGTCTTTGCTTAACCCTTGTCGCCATTGAGATTTGGGGTGTAAATCGATAAAGGTATCGGATTGATAAACGCTCATCGGGTCCGTGGCTAAATCGGGTCGACCAATTTTAGACACCACCGTTTTGACTTCGGGGAATTGCAGCACGGTTTGTTCAATACGGGTGGTGACTTTAGTCGCTTCTGACAAAGAAATACTAGGCAAATTGATATTTTCAATCGTAAAGCTGCCCTCATCCAATTTTGGGACGAATTCGGTGCCTAAAAAGGGAAGAGACCCCACGGCAATGACGCAAGCAAGTCCAGCGATGATTAAAGTAGGAACGCCATGACGTAAAACGAGATTCAATAGCCGAGTATAAAGCGCTTGAATCACGCGAATGAGGGGGCTTTCCTTTTCGGTGACGTTTCCTTTAAGAAAAAAACCACATAAAACAGGCACCAACAGCAAGGCCACCAGTAAAGAGCCTAACAAAGCAAAACAGACGGTAAAGACCATGGGCGAAAATAGCTTGTATTCCATCCCTTCTAAAGCCAAAATGGGCATGTAGACCACCGTAATAATCAAGACGCCAAAGAAAATAGGCCGTGCCATTTCTTGAAGTGAATGCTGAATAATGGTTATTTGGGATTCAGGCGTCGCATCAGGATGATGCGACAATTGCCGAAGGGTATTTTCGACCATGACAATGGAACCATCGACAATCATCCCAAAATCAATGGCGCCTAAACTCATGATGTTGGCGGTGAGCCCAAGTGCCTTCATCCCCATAAAGGAAAACATTAAAGCAATGGGAATGGTGACGGCGACAATGAGGGCGGCCCTTAAATTCCCCAACATCAACAGTAGAATGCCAATCACCAAAAACGCCCCTTCAAGTAGGTTGCTTTCCACCGTTTTAAGCGTTTCTTCTACCAAGTGGGTTTGGTCATAAAAGGCTTTAATCTTGACACTTTCAGGCAGACTTTTTTGAATTTCATTGATTTTGGCCTTGACACGGGTAATGACGTTTCGGGTATTCTCTCCTTTAAGCATCATAACAATGCCAGAAACGACTTCCCCTTGGCCATCTTTCGTTACGGCCCCTTGTCTCAGCAGGGTGCCATATTCTACGGTGGCGATATTTTTAATATAAATAGGCCGATCGTTTTGATATTTGACAATAACGTTGCCCAAATCATCTAATTTTTGAAGAAGCCCCAAACCCCTTAAGGTGATTTGCTCCGCCCCATGTTCAATAATGCCGCCACTAAAATTGGTATTGTTCTGCTGTAAGGCGCCAAAAACCTCTTTTAAGGTAATTTGATATTCTGACAATTTTTGCGGATACACGGTGACTTGGTATTCTCGTGTTTCACCCCCCCAGGTATTGATTTCATTCACCCCAGGGACGCTACGCAATAGGTATTTAATGTCCCATTCATGCAACGTTTTTAAGTCCGCAGGCGAATATCCGTGGCCCGTGAGGACATATTGATAAATTTCTCCCATACCTGTGGTAATGGGACCCATTTCGGGGTTAAAGCCCATTGGTAAGCGGGCTTTAGCACTTTGTAATTTTTCGTTGACCAGTTGACGGGCAAAATAAATATTGACCCCTTCTTTAAAGACGACGGTCACCACGGAAACACCTAGTTTGGAAAGGGAACGTACTTCTTGAACCTTGGGGAGTCCGTTCATCATGGATTCAATGGGAATGGTGACCAGTTGTTCGCTTTCTAAGGGATTGGCTCCTTGGGTATCGGTTAAAATTTGAACTTGGTTATTACTTAAGTCAGGGAAAGCATCAATCGCTAAGGTTTTAAACGCAATTAAACCGCCGATTAAACATAACGCAAAAAATAGGCAAATCATGAATCGTTGACGAATAAGTTTGACCAAAAAGCGTTCAAGCATTTTAGGACGGCTCTCCTTCTGCCTCTTTCAACCATGCGGCTTTTAGGGTAAAGCTTCCTTGCCCGACGATGTTTTCTCCCGCCTTTAAACCCTGAATGATCCATACGCCTGTGGGGGAAGCACTCCCCACTTCAACCCGCCGTTTTTGATAATGCCCCTGCCCTAAATCGATAAAGACAAAGGATTCTTTGCCGTAGCTTTGTAAGGCGTGGTGAGGAATAAAGGGTTTTTGAAGGTGTAAGTTTTTTTGAATATGAATTTCACCCATCATGCCAGGCTTCAGTGCTTGGTGGGGATTAGGGATGAAAACCCGTGCGGTAAAGGTTTGACTGGGCTGATGACTGATGGGTTGAATATAGTCAATATGCCCTTTGAAGGCCTTTGTGGGAAAGCTGTCCGCTTTAAATACAACGCTTTGATTTTTTTCAATGCTTCCAATTTGATTGGCGTAAAGGGTGATGTCCAACCAAAGTTCCTCAAGGTCGGAGACTTCATATAAGGTTTGACTGGGAGAGACCACTGAACCTAAGGTGACATTTTTTTTGGTAACAACCCCAGAGG